>JAYVRH010000701.1:0-3293 GCA_043776495.1 Cyclobacteriaceae bacterium | reverse complement strand
CTTCAGCGGATGCTCCCGATCCCATTTCTTTTATTGTCGCGCGCATCGGCTTGTTGATCAACGCTTGCGTATAATTTTCTTTAATAAATTTTCTCCACCGTTCTTTATCTGTCTGCTCAATAACACGGTACATCTCCCTGGCCCGATTTTCCATAACTCTTTCCATGGACTCCTGAGCATGGGTGGTGATTGATAGTGTGTTGATAAGAAGGAAGGCGTATAACGTTTTCATGATGGATTATGATAGGATAAGTGCTCGATCAATAAGTCAGATTAAAGTTAGATAGTTTTATCCCTTTTGCTGGGGGAAAAGATTATTTATCCGAGTCCCGTCCCAAGTTTTCATATCAAAGTGGACATTGTAGCATTGCCAACCTTCAGGAATTTACCAAGGTTTTGTTTTTTTCTTCATCTCAATGGAAATAGAGCAACTTTTTCCTCACCGTTTTCGATTAATGATCATCAAACCAATTTACTATGAAAAAGGTATTTTTTGTTTTGCTTTTAACAGGCTTTTCGTGCGCTGTCAACAAAACGCTGGCGCAGGCTGTTAACAATTCGCCAGAAACTCAGATATTGATTACGCCGCAATGGTTGAATGACCATTTAAAGGATCGGAACCTTGTCCTGTTACAGGTAACTTTTCTGAAATTCGAATATGACAAGGAGCACATCTCAGGAGCTCAATATTTGTGGCCTGGCTGGCTTGCGCCAGATTCTCCCCATGGGAATTACAACGCCCCAGATCCAAAGCAAGCAACAAGAATTTTGAGACAGTTAGGGATCTCCAACGATTCACATGTAGTACTCTATCACATCCGCAGCGAAGTCCCGGTTACGGCCCGCATGTTTCTTACATTGGAGAACCTCGGACTTCAAGGCCGCGTATCATTTCTCAATGGCGGATTGGATGCGTGGAAGAAGGCTGGGTTTACAACAACCAAAGATTTACCGTCAGCAAAAAAAGGAAATATTAAGATTAAGCCTGGTGCCTTGCTGGTGGATAAAGAGTATGTCTTAAGAGATATGAATACCCAAGCAGGAGTGGTGGTCGATGCGCGCATGCAACGGTTTTATGATGGAGAGCCAACCGGCAATCCCCGCGATGGACATATCACCGGTGCGAAAAATATTCCCTATACAGAAATGGTAGATGCATCCAATATGTTTAAACCTCTTGATCAACTCCAGGCCTATTTCGCACCTGTCGCGCCTGATAAAAGCAAGGAAGTTGTAACCTACTGTTTCATCGGACAAACGGCCAGTGTCGTATACATGGCAGGCCGCATGTTGGGCTACAATATGAAACTCTATGACGGATCATTGCAAGAGTGGAGTCGCCTTGATAATTTACCGATGGAGGTTACTAAGAAATAGCCGATTCACACTATTCATTCCTCAAAGAATTTACAGGGTTCGCATGTGCTGCCCGGAGTGCTTGCGTTGACACGATGATGAGTGCGAATATCAATGCCACAAGACCCGTGACTGGAAACACCCACCACGCAATTTCAATCCGGTAAGGATAGCGTTCCAAAAATTTATCAAGCATCCACCAGGCAATGGGAGATGAGATTACAAAAGAAAAAATAACCAATCGTGAGAACTCCTTAGTCATGAGTGTGACCAAGCCGGCAACCGAGGCTCCCATCACTTTGCGGATACCGATTTCCTTGGTCCGTTGTTCAGCCGTGAAAGCCGCCAATCCAAAGAGACCCAGACCAGTAATGATGATGGCCAAAGATGCAAAGAGGTTTGCCAACTGACTGGTCATGTCGATTGTAGTGAATTTTTTTGCAAACTCAACATCAGCAAACGCATATTGAAAAGGATATGCAGGATTGTATTTTTTAAAAATATCTTCAACTTTTTTTAATGAGCCTTGCAGGTCTGACGTTGCTTCCAGTCGAAGAGTAACGGAGCTTGTCCATTCCGGATCCAGAATCATAAACAATGGTTTTACCTGGCGCTCAGGCGATCCCATCAAAACGTTGTCGACAATTCCAATAAGGGTCTTCTTCTTCCCCCATAAATCCAGTTGCTCGCCGATGGGATTCTTAAGTTGCATGAGGTCCATGGCTGCTTTATTGACAATGATTGCTGATGAATCACTGGTAAACTCTTCGGAGAAGTCGCGTCCCTCCAGAATTTTAATACCCATGGTTTTGAGATAATCGTATTCGCAGGCGATGGTGCTGAAGATAACCTTCTTGTCTTCAGGTTTGCCAGGCCATCCCAAAAAGTTGTTCGAATGGATTTCTGTAATCGGGCTGTTGGATTTGGTAACGGAACTCACCACACTGGACTGTAGTAATTCTGCCTTAAGGGATTTAAAACTCTTACCAATTTCTTTGGTGTAATCCAATGTAATCAGATTCTCCTGGTCGTATCCTAAATCCCGGCTTTTGATATGTTGAATCTGCTGGTAAATGACGATGGTACCAATGATTAATAGTATCGAGAAACCAAACTGGAGTGTCACCAGCACTTTGCGTGGCGTTGTGCCGCTCCTTCCAGCCTGGATTTTGCCTTTTAATACTTTGGCGGGCTGAAATGAGGAAAGATAGAAGGCAGGATAGCTGCCGGAGACAATTCCAGTAAAGAAAATGAGACCAACTGTGAACAGCCAAAACTGCATCGAGGTATAATCGACATGAAGTTTCTTTTGCACCAGGTCATTGTAAAATGGCAGCGCCATTTCTGTCAGGAGTACAGCGATACCAAAAGCAATGATTGTAATCAATAAAGATTCTCCCAAGAATTGAAAAATAATTTCGGCCCTCCTTGACCCAACACTTTTCCTGATTCCTACTTCACGTGCCCTTCGTTCAGAGCGGGCGGTTGCGAGATTCATGAAGTTGATGCATGCAATAAAAAGCACAAACACTGCAATGACTGTAAACATTTGGACATAATCGATCATTCCACCGGCTTCTTGGCCATTCTCAAAGCGGGAATGCAGCCTCCAACGCTCCATTGGGTAAAGAAATAAATCGTGTTTGATATCAGTTTCTCCGTGACGTGTTAGCAAATCTCGGATCACATTTTCAACAGAGACTTTCGCGGCAGGGTCACTCAGTTCGACAAATACCTGGAAAGAGTAATTTCCCCAGTTGTCCTTGTTTCTTTTTACCCAGTCCCGGGTCTCATACAGTTTCCAGGGTATCAGAACGTCAAATTCAAAGCTGGAATTCTTTGGAACGTCTTTGAGCACACCGGTTACTTTGAGTTCATCCAGGTTGTCCAGCCGGATGATCTGATCCATCGGGTCCTGATCGCCAAATATGGCCTTG
>JAYVRH010000700.1:0-3296 GCA_043776495.1 Cyclobacteriaceae bacterium | reverse complement strand
ATGCCTAAAATAATAATCGTCGAAAAACCCAAAGGCTGGAACTTGAAGTTGGCAGATGTAGAGGTGATCACCCCTGCCCGTTACATCACCGACGAATTTTATCAGTCTGTAAAAAATTTAAAGATCCTCAATCTCTGCAAATCATATCAGTATCAAAGCGAAGGTTATTATGTATCGCTTTTGGCAGAGGCCCGGGGGCATAAGGTCCTTCCGGAAGTCTCCACGATCCAGGACCTGCGGTTTCCTTCTATTCTGAGGGACGATTCACAAGACTTTGACGCACTGATTCAGAATACTTTTAAGAATGAGCCCTACGATCGTGTTGAGTTCAACATCTATTTCGGGTCAACACAGTCCGAACATTTGAACAAGCTGGCTTTACAACTATTTCAACTTGTGCAAGCACCGCTTGTGCGGGCAAGCTTCTCCAAGAAAAATAAATGGGTGCTGCAAAGCATCCGGCCGATTAGCCTAAATGAAATGCCGGAGAACGATCAGCCCATTCTGGAGAGCGCGCTGGAAAAATATCTTTTGCGCAAACGGGATTATCGTCCTGATAAAAAGAAATACGATCTGGCCATTCTTGTCAATCCGGAAGATTCTCATCCACCCTCCAATGACAAAGCACTGAAAAGATTTTACAAGGCATCGCTCGAGGCCGGCTTCAATACTGAATTCATCACTAAGAATGACATCGACAAATTAATTCAATACGATGCCCTTTTCATCAGGGAGACTACCAATGTCAACCACCATACATTCCGGTTTTCAAAGAAAGCAGAATCTCTTGGGCTGGCCGTAATTGATGACCCCGAGTCCATTCTGAAGTGTACCAATAAAGTTTATTTGCACGAATTGCTTAATGCGAATAAAATTCTAACACCCAAATCGTATGTCGTCACAGAGGAAAATTGCAATTCTGTGCCGGAGAAGATGAGCTTTCCATTCATTCTGAAGCAACCCGACGGGGCCTTTTCCAAAGGAGTAGTCAAGATCAATAACCTGGAGGAATTTAAAGTGGTACGGGAAAGCATGTTTGAAAAATCTGATCTGATCATCGCGCAGGAGTTCCTCCCAACTCCTTTTGACTGGCGTGTGGGCATTATCGACGGACTGGTGCTCTATGTGTGCAAATATTTTATGGCGAGCAAACATTGGCAGATCGTCAACTGGAGCGCCAAGAAGGAGGCCTCACGCGATGGCGACGTGGAGAGCATACCGGTAGATCAGGCTCCAGCCGGTCTTCTGAAAGTTGCGCTCAAAGCTACATCGTTGATCGGCAAAGGACTGTACGGAGTTGACATGAAAGAAGTGGACGGAAAATTTATTATTATTGAAGTGAACGACAATCCCAACATTGACGCCGGTACGGAAGACAAAATTTTAAAAGAAAAACTCTACGACATGATCATGGAGGTCATACTCAATAAAATAAAATCAACCAAATGATCCAACCTTCACGCTTACACATTTTCCAGGCCTATGGAGTAGAATTAGAATACATGATTGTGGACCGGAATACGTTAAACATCCGGCCCATTGCAGATGAACTCCTGAAGCATGAGCTCGGGCATTATGCCAGTGACTTTGAAAATGATGTGGTGACCTGGTCCAACGAACTTGTGGCCCATGTGATCGAGCTGAAATCCACTAAACCTGAGAGCAATTTCAATATGCTTGGAAGCGCTTTCGCAGACAATGTAATTCGGATCAATGGCGCTCTTGAGAAATGGGATGCCATGTTGTTACCCACCGCTGCCCACCCATGGATGGATCCTTTGACAGAAACAAAACTTTGGCCCCATGAAGACGAAACACAGGTTTACGACATCTACAATAAAATATTTGACTGCCGCGGCCATGGATGGAGCAACTTGCAAAGCACGCATTTGAACTTGCCCTTTTATGACGACGAGGAGTTTACCAAACTCCACGCCGCCATTCGGATGGTGTTGCCCATCCTCCCGGCGCTGTGCGCAAGTTCACCGATTCTGGATGGGAAAGTCACTGGATCCTTGGATACGAGGATGAATTATTATAAAACCAACCAGGCCAGAATTCCTTCCATCACAGGAAAAATAGTGCCGGAGGCTGTCTTCTCCAAAAGACAATACATGAATACGATTTATGAAAAAATCAAGAATGACATAGCTCCCTTCGACCCTCATAATATTCTGAATCCGATATGGGTGAACTCTCGTGGAGCAATCCCTCGCTTTGATCGAGGCTCCATTGAGATTCGCATCATGGACATACAGGAATGTCCTCCGGCTGATCTGGCCATTCAGACTTTGGTCATCGAAACCATCAAAGCTCTGGTCAATGAGCAATTCTGCAACCTGGAGGAACAAATGCGCGCCAAAACTGAAATCCTTGCAGGCATTTTAGACGAGACCTCACAACTCGGTCAGAAGGCAGAAATTTTGTCCTCGGAGTATCCGGGATCATTTGGCTTGTCGGCACCCTGCACTGCACTTGACCTGTGGAATCACATACATTCAAAACTATTAAGACAGGGAAACACTTTGGTTGAACAATGGAGCCCTGAAATCTCCACCATTCTATCGGAGGGTACCCTATCCGACCGGATCCTCCAAACAATGAACAACGATTTTTCACTTGAATCCATCAGAGGCACATACCGGCGTCTTGCGGATTGTCTGAAGCAGAATAAGATGCTTTTGGTGTGAAGGTCACGCTTCGACTCCGCTCTGTGTGACCGTGTATACTCAGCGTGACCGTGTATGCTGCCAATGACAACAACCATATCAAACCGTATTAAAATTAAATAGTCATACGTAATTCAAAATTTTCACGCAAAGCCGCAAAGAAATCGCAAAGCTTGTGCAAATAATAAATCCATTGAGAAAAAAGAAGTGCGCACAGGGCGCTTACGCACCGTGAAAGAGGGAGCCTCCTTTGCGGGCTCATTTCTGTTTTCAAAATTATACGTCCTCCTACAAGGCACCCTTGTGACTTTGCCTCTTTGCGTGAACCTTTATTCAAATTAGTTTTTGATCCAATTGTCATCCACAATCGGTATCGTGCTCAGCCTGACAGTGTACACTGAGCATGACAGAATACATAGTTAAAAACGTTTCTGCCAAATAGCCCATTGCTTTAGTCATGTTTTCCTTATATCCTAATTTGAGATATCAGGATTGAATTTATTTAACTTCAATTTCGGGATCAATCTGATAACCTGAATAATCCTAAGTCAAAAAAGTCATGTACCGAATCAAAGCATGGATCCGCTCCTTTTTTGGATTTTCAAGGGGGGAGTCAAATGCATTTCT
>JAYVRH010000699.1:0-3297 GCA_043776495.1 Cyclobacteriaceae bacterium | reverse complement strand
CTGGTAAGTGCAGGATTTTGAACAAAGCACCGATAATAACAACTGCTGCACCAATACCATATACTTTTGGCATAATAGTCACGTAGAGCAATTCCATGAATCCGCCTTTTTTCTTTGCCATGGTTATTTAGAGTTTAGGGTTAAGGTTTCGTTTTTTGGTTGAATAGCACGAGTTAAAGATAGCACGAGTTTTCAATTATTAAAATTCTGCTCCCGAGGAACGCCCCAGATGGGTCATCGCACATCGGAATCCAATATAGGCCCTTGACGAGTCTTTGAATTCATAAGTCCGTGTCCCGGTTTCCAAATAATAAGCCACATCTTTCCATGAACCACCGCGTACAACTTTCTTAGGCGGAACCTTGGCATTAAACTTCTTATTATCAGGGTCGGTACGGGGGTCTATATACTGTGGATTCAAATCCCATACCGTAGGAACAGAGGCAGGATTGAAATCATCAAGACACCACTCAGAAACATTACCTGACGTATCAAAAAGGCCATAGTCATTTGGAAAGTAGGATTGAACAGGTGACGTGTAGGCAAAGCCATCATCGTAGAAATTTCCCCTCCCGGGTTTGAAGTTCGCCAGCATACATCCTTTAGAGTTACGGATATAAGGGTTACCCCATGGGTACTTTGCCATGTCGCGTCCTCCACGTGCAGAGTACTCCCATTCCGCCTCTGATGGAAGACGAAACTCAGGCATTGGAAATTCTCCTACCGTCTTCCTGAAATCGTTGAGGTAGGCAGTTCTCCATTTCCCAAAAAATACTGATGCGTCCCAGTTAATTCCTACCACAGGATAATCATCATATCCTGGATGCCAGTAATAATAGTCCTGAATGGGATCGCCCATATGGTGAGCAAAATCACGGACCCAAGAAGTGGTGTCTGGATAATATTTTTGCCGAAACTCTTCCGCGCTCACTGCGGGAAAGCCTTCAATCGTACCATTATCAATGAGAAAGAAATTTGTGAATTGACGATACTCATTGTTGGTGATCTCCGTATCGTCCATAAAAAATGGCCCGATGGTGATTTGCTTATTAAAGTTAATCTGCGTGGATGCAGGATCTTCATCTGCCTGTCCCATGTGGAAAGTGCCGGCTGGTATAGGAACCATACCATAAGGGATTGTCATCACCCACCCCTCGCGATTACCTACTCCTACAAGTTCTCCCTGATCTCCACCCTTTTTTCCGCCAATACCCAGCAGTTTGCAACCTGCAATTGACAGACAGACCATTGCCAAAGCCACATAACCAAGACTTTTCGATGTCACCTTTACATTCATAATCATTTTGTTAAGTCTGTTTCCTAGTTGGTTATTGTCCAACGAAGGGACTATAAATTTATTTCATTACCCTGTTTAGCCAAAAATAGAGTCCCAAATTCAGCAAAATCTTCAAAATACCCAAAAATGTTTTATTTAGTACCTAAAGCGGGGGGTTCTAATGACCTTTTTACCGCTGAAATCGACCGGCAGACTATAAGAAACCATTAATTCATGCGATGTCGGCTGTTTTGCTTGCTGATCTTTTACTATGTAGTCCAAAGAATAACCAACCTTCAAAGATTTATCTTTTAACAGGCTATATCCCAGAATCATAATTACGGCTTCAGACTGCCGAAAAGAAACTCCCCCCCACATGATGTCTTTGAAATATGCCAAACCTCCGATATCAAATGAGGTTTTGGTGAAATCTGACTTGATTAATGTGACAAATTGAAGGCGAATATCAAAATCCAAATCATAAAAATAGCTACCCGTAACATATAAATGGCGCTGCAATTTATTGTCCTGGGTCAATCCAAAATCATAGACTGGCTGAGTCAGGTGGCTGATGCCTAATCCTACATAGTACTTCTCTTTTCTATATAATGCTCCAATGGCAAAATCAGGACGCGCTTGTGATTCTTTTCCGGACTTCCCTGCCAGCAAAGGGTCATTCTGATCTGTTGCCCTGTATAAATCAAAATTTACTTTTTGAGAAAAGAGCCCTGCTCTTACACCAATGCTAAGTTTGGCATCGTTCACTTTGACATAGTAGGCATATGAAAATTGAGCTTCGAAATTACTGACTGGTCCAAGCTTGTCATTGACCAGATACCCTCCAATTCCGCCTTTTAATTTCGGCACAGGCGTATGCACGCTCAATATTTGTGTAATGGGAGCTCCGCCATCTCCATACGTTGGAGAATAACCCAGCCATTGAGTTCGATACAGGCCCATAATCTTTGTATTGCCATCTGTCCCTGCCATGGCCGGGTTGTAATAAAAGGTATTGAACATGTACTGCGAAAACTGTGGATCTTGTTGAGCCCATCCATTGAGGGAGCAGAAAAGCAGGAAAATGAAGATCGTTTTTTTCACGGTACGTTCGCAAGAATCTTTAATACACTCAATAATTCATATCGTGTATTCAAATTTGTGCTTTATTGATAGCTCCAGTGAAGGAACGAAAGAATCGTCTTCTTTATTTAGAAACGTTGGCCTTTTTGATGTAGATCTCCAAGGCTCCCGTCATTGAGGGGGCATTTGGGAGGGGGGCCTCAATGTCGAGCACCAGCCCCGCATCTCTTACCGCCTTTGCGGTAGCGGGTCCAAAGGCAGCGATGCGAGTATTATTTTGCTTAAAATCCGGAAAGTTGGTGAAAAGCGAATGAATTCCGGAAGGGCTAAAGAAAGCCAGGACATCATAAAACACTTCCTTTAGGTCTGAAAGATTTGCGGCTATGGTATGGTGTGTAATCGCTTCACTGAAACGGTAGCTATTTTCCCGTAAGAAATCAGGGATGTCATTTTTCCGGATGTCGGAGCACGGGAACAAAAAATTTTCATTCTTATGCTTCTTGATGATTTCCAATAAATCGCGTGTGTCTTTGAGGCCTGTAAAAATTTTACGTTTGCGGATGACGATGTACTTCTGCAGGTAGTTGGAGGTTTGCTCGGAGATGCAGAAATATTTCATGTCTGCCGGCATTTCGATTTTGAGTTCACGGCAAAGGATGAAGAAATGATCCACCGCATTACGGCTCGTGAAGATAATGGCCGTATAATTCAGTATTTCAATTTTCTGCTTGCGGAACTCTTTGACAGGCACAGCTTCAACCTGAATGAAGGGTCTGAAATCGACTTTGATCGAATATTTCTCAGCAATCTTAAAGTAGGGAGAAGTAGGATCGGTAGGCACTTCCTGAGTGACAAGAATGTTTTTTACTTTCCGCATCCTGTCAATAACAACGGTTTCTGTCATATCGGCACCAGTCGTGTTCGCGTGTCAAAAGAATACC
>JAYVRH010000698.1:0-3297 GCA_043776495.1 Cyclobacteriaceae bacterium | reverse complement strand
AAGATTGAGGTAAGGTATTGATTGAAATTGTAGAAAACTCGTTAGCGCGAACTCACTTTTAGCTTTTCGCCCACAGTGAGGCTAAAATCTTTCTTATCGTTCCATTGCATCAGTTCCTTGATGGTCACACCATATTGGCGTGCTACACTGTAAAGGGTATCCGTTGACTTGACTTCATGAGTTGATCCCAATGGTCTTGCCTCTTCAGAAGGTTCATTTAATACGGAAGCATTTATTTCTTGCTCCTGCATTACGCTTTTTTGGTTGGCACTCGCAACCGGGCTCCACAATACCTCATGCGATCCGCCATTCCTGGCCGTCGGCTGCTCCCAGTCAAATAACTCGTCCTTATTCAGAATTGCCACGGCCGTGCTGACAACAATATCACCCCCAGCAGGTCTATGATTGGCCAAGTACAAAGTTGTACCCGGCTCAGGTGTTGAATCTTCATTTAATCCATTGAACCGCAAAATAAATTTCTGCTGGACCCCAAACTTCTGACTGATGGCCCAAACGTCTTCACCTGGCTTCATAGTGTACAATTCTTCCATTGCCCGTTTTCTCTTTTTGTGAACAAAAAACAATTGCCCCTGGTGGACGGGTTTGTCAATGGTCATCTCGTTGTAATGAAGAAACGCAGAGATGCTTATGTTGCCGCGTCTTGCGAGGGCCGCAATCCCTTCCCCTTTTTCAGCACGGACAACCGGAACACCATTTATTTCCAATCCTTCCGCTTCAGCCGGCTTGTCAATCACATCACTTACCGTCTTTGCATTGACGGGCGCAATGGCCAAAATACCAAAGCCAGCACCTAAGTCGCCGCTGGGAATCATGACAGCGTACTCTCTGTCGGAGGGTATGTGTTTAGCTTTGAGCCACTTATTAAACTCATACAATTTCTCTTCATCGACAGAAGTCTTTTCGGCAATTTCTGAAATTGTGCTACCTCCTGCAGAGGTAAGATGAGTTAGCTCAATCGCTGGCTTTCCCTTAACAGCTTCTTCAAATGCGATCTTGTGAGCAAGAAATTTCCTTACATACCAATATGTATCCGGAGTAATTTCCATGTGGCGGCCGCCAAGGTCTTTATCTCCAACGGCCCGCATGACCGCACCGGCACCCATCTGGTAAGCCTGCAATGCATAGACCCAATTGTTAAAATAATGATTCGATTGTTTCAGGTACCGTGCCGCTGCCCTGCTGGCGCTGGCAATGTTCATGCGCTCATCTACTTCTTCATCCACTCGGAGGCCCATCTCCCGGGCTGTGAAATCCTTGAACTGCCAAAATCCTACGGCATTGGAAGTAGATACAGCATCAGGTACAAGGGCACTCTCCTGAAGCGAGAGAAATTTAAAATCATCCGGCAGACGTTCCTCTGCAAAAATTTTTTCGATCGTGGGGAAGTAAGATCTTGCACGTTCAACTTTGACGTTAAAATATTTAGGATGCAGTGTGAGCGCATCAACGTCTTTTTGAATATCGCGCCTGGCATCGTCTCGGATGCTAAGGGTAAGACCCGCAAACTGCATTTTGTGGGGCACTTGCGGAGATTGGCCGAAGGCGGCTGCCCCGCAAAAAATAAGTGCTGGAGCGAAAAGTTTCATTTCGGTGAAACAAAGATAACACTAATTCCTTAAATTTTCCTTATCAACATGATCCCATCGCGTACCGGCAACAGGACATTCTCAACGCGGACATCCTCGTGTATCTTAAGATTAAATGCCTTAATTGCTTTTGTGTCCTTGTCCAGCTTTTGACTCAGTACTTTCCCACTCCACAGCACATTATCGGCCAAAATAAATCCGCCGGAACGGACCTTCCCGATGACAAGGTCAAAGTATTGAGCGTAATTCTCTTTATCAGCGTCGATGAATACGAAGTCAAAAGGGCCTGGCAATCTTGCAATAATCTCAACTGCATCTCCAACTGTGTAGTGAATGGTATCATTCATCCCTGCTTCCTGAAAATAATTCCGCACACGGCTTTCCAACTCTTCGTTAATGTCAATTGTAAAAAGGTTTCCTCCAGGAGCGAGTCCTTCGGCCAGGCATAGCGCAGAATAACCCGTATAAGTTCCAATTTCAAGAATGGTCTTAGGCTGAATCATCCTACTGATCAAAGAAAGAAAGCGGCCCTGTAAGTGTCCAGACAACATCCTCGACATGTGCACGGTTGCTCGCGTCTCTCGATTAATCCGCTTCAATAACGGAGGCTCAGCAGAGGTATGTGCTTCCGCATAGTCATTCAATTCAGAACTTATAAAATCCATAAGGTTAATTCGCCTTTACGCCTTGGCCGGGTCAGGCACCATCATTAAACAACTTAGCTTTTCCTCCTCAAACATCTCCCTGGCCATGCTTGTGATATCATGGGCAGATGTTCCTTGAATGCGTGAAAATATCTCTTCCAATGACTGAATGCGGCCTAGGTCAAGAATGCTGCGGGCCATCATGATCATGAAACTGATGTTGCTTTCCTCTGCCATTGCTACCTGGCCCATGATCTGTTCCTTTGCTGAGGATAGTTGTTTGATGCCCATTTTTTCTTCACGGAGTTTCCTCAATTCGCCGTGTACTAGCTTCAGGCTTTTTGCCAATTGGGAAGGTTCTGTACCAAATGAAATGACAAACAAACCTGTATCCGTAAAAGGGATGAATTGCGAGCCTATCGAATACACAAATCCGTGCTTCTCGCGCAAGGATAGGTTGAGCCGGGAGTTCATTCCAGAGCCACCCAAAATATTATTAAGGAGGTGAAATGCACCTCGCTTGGAATCCGCCAGCGAATAGGAGGTGCGTCCGATGGCACAACGCGTTTGTTTTAAGCCACGTTTTAGAGTCACCTCTTTTGGCTTGTAACCCGAGAATTTTGTTCTATGTTGATGTGAGGTAATTCTCGGAATATGCCCCATGTATTTTTCTGCAAGGCGTATCGCTTCCTCCAATTTAATATTGCCTGTACAAGAGAATACGATCCGGCGTGTGTCAATATGTTTTTTTACAAAAGTCCGAAAGTCTGCATGTTTGAACGATCTTACCGTCTTTTCGGTACCAAGGATATTCATTTCTAAGGAATGTCCTGCAAAAACTACCGCATCAAATTCATCTTGCAGCGATCCCTCAGGGTCGTCATGGTACATTGACATTTCTTCGAGGATCACATTGCGTTCTCGTTCGATTTGGCCTGAGGGAAAGGTTGAATCAAATGTGATGTCTGTCAGCAATTCTACGGCCCGCTCAAAATAATCATCACGGATGGAAGCAAAGAAAAGAATCTTCTCTTTGTCAGTAAACG
>JAYVRH010000697.1:0-11379 GCA_043776495.1 Cyclobacteriaceae bacterium | reverse complement strand
GGATTGGAAGCTGACCATTTTACTATCAAAACTCCAGTACGCCTCAGCATTGTCTCCGCCAAATGTGAGCTGAAGAAGGTTTTTGAAATGCTTCTCCTCAGGGTAGCGAATTGAGTCAGCATGGACTAAAGTAGAATGCGTGGGTTGGGACGCCCGAAATGAAAACAATCCTGCGCCAATAAGTAAGATTGATAACGGAATGAATCTCATGATAGAATTATTTACGACAAACTATGGACACGCTATGAGTGAAATAAATCAGAATAATTACTTGAGCTTTGCAGCCTCTTGTTCTTTCAGCGCCCTGCGAAGTATTTTGCCAACGTTTGTCTTTGGCAGTTCTGTCCGAAACTCAAAGTACTTCGGCACCTTGTAATTTGTAAGGTTGGTATGACAGAAAGCCTTCAACTCTTCTTCCGACAAACTCTGGTCTTTCTTTACAATAAAAACTTTAATCACCTCACCTGACTTTGCATCCGGCATCCCAATGGCAGCTACCTCAAGTACTTTCGGATGGGAGGCGAGTACATTCTCAATTTCATTGGGATACACATTGAAGCCTGATACCTTGATCATGTCTTTTTTTCGGTCTACGATCTTGAAATATCCATCCACTTCCATGATGCCAATGTCGCCGGTGCGAAACCATTCCTTCTGGAAAAAGACCCCTTCGTTATCCTTCTGCCAGTAACCACGCATCACCTGAGGACCACGGGCACAAATCTCTCCCGATTGTCCCTGCGGCACTTGATTGCCATCATCATCAAAAATTGCAACCTCCGTGCTTGGCATGGGTAGTCCGATGGTACCTCGCTTGTGCTTTCCATCAAGCGGGTTGCAACAAAGAACGGGGGACGTCTCACTCAGCCCATAGCCTTCCACAATATCAGTTCCCGTTACCTCAAGCCATTTATTAGCCACAGCATCCTGAACCGCCATGGCACCTGCAACAGCGCCGTGCAAAAATGAAAAGTCAACTTCTTTGAATTTAGGATTGTTCAACAGCCCATTGAACAAAGTATTCACACCTGTGAGAATGGTGAATTTATGTTTCTTTAATTCCTTGATAAAGCCGGGAATGTCTCTTGGATTTGTAATCAATACATTTTTTACTCCTGTTGAATACATCAACACCCCGTTGACGGTAAGGCCAAATATATGATACATCGGGATGGCAGTAATCATGACATTGGGCTGGCTCTCGGACATATACGGTTTGAACCAATGTGTAATCATGATGTTATGAGCAATGATGTTGCGGTGAGAAAGTTGTGCACCCTTGGCAACACCGGTTGTTCCTCCTGTATATTGCAACACCGCAAGGTCCTCAATATTAATGATGGGCTTCTCAAGGGAAAGGCGTGCACCCTTCTTCAAGACTTCATTAAATGATATTGCATTTGGCAGATGATACTCGGGCACCATCTTCTTCACATGCTTCACTACAAAATTTGTAATCGCTCCCTTCAAAGTTCCAATCATATCGCCAATGCGCGCAATGATGATATGCTTGACAGAGGTTTTATCTGCAATGGCTTGAAGGTTGGATGCAAAGTTCTCCAGGATTACAATGGCGGTGATGCCTGAATCTTTAAATTGATGTTCCATCTCCCGTGGGGTGTACAATGGGTTCGTGTTCACCACGATTAGTCCGGCTTTCAAGGCACCAATGAAGGCGATTGGAAATTGCAGGAGGTTGGGCATTTGAATTGCGATGCGATCACCTTTCCTCAGGCCCATTTCTTTTTGCAAATAGGCTGCAAATGCCGTTGAGAGGACATCGACCTCACTGAACGTAAGCATGGCGCCCATGTTCTCAAAGGCAATTCGATCTTTGAATTTCTTTGATGAAGCTCTAAACAAGTCTACCAACGATTGGTATTCCAGCGGCCCGATTTCATGAGGCGTCCCGGAAGGATATTTACTAAACCAGGGGAAATCTTCTGTCATAACTCACGAAGATGGTCAACAATCATTTGTAATGGAAACTTTGACCCAATAAAAAGCCCCCCGAGAAGTCGGGGGGCCATTGCTGTAGAGGAAGGGTTCGAACCTTCACGGGGAAGTTAGCTGCAGGACAGAAGTAAACTTTAGTGGTCAACCCATTACCCTGCGTTTATCCTTGGCTCCCCACCCCCGAGACAGGAGGGCTTGTCTGCCAATTTCAACACCCTACATTGTGTATTGAGCAACAAAGTAAGCGAATCATTGGCATCATATTCAACATAACAATCATTTTTTTACACTATTTATAATAAAATGACTTTATTAGTATATAATTTCAAAAATATGATCTCCCAAAAGGACCAGAATTACATAGTTGACAAAACTGACCTGAAGATTCTCGAGATTCTTATTCAGGATGCTAAGAAGCCGTTCACTGAAGTGGCCAAAAAGGTGTTTGTTTCACAAGGAACAGTGCATGTTCGCATGAATAAGATGCAGGAGGCGGGAATCGTGGAAAAGACTACCCTCAAAATAAACTATGCCAAGCTGGGTTTTGACATTACCGCCTTCATCGGTATATATCTGGAAAAGAGTGCTTTATATGAGAAAGTGTTAGAAAAACTTAAACAGATCCCAGAAGTCACTAACATCCACTATACTACCGGCAACTACTCAATGTTTGTCAAAATTCATTGCCGCGATACCAATCACCTAAAGGAGGTCTTGCACGACAAAATGCAGCAAGTCGAGGGAATTGAGCGGACTGAAACAATGATCTCATTGGAAGAAAGTCTGGACCGTAGTGTGATCCTGACAGAATAATTTCTAAGACAAAAAACCTTAAAAGCCGATTTTTGTTGATATTTTTGAGGTCTATTTAAACTTAGTCTAAATACAGTGTCCAAAGACAACCAAATCCTGGAGGAAATTACCTCGAAAGAGTATGAGCACGGCTGGGCGGTTGAGCTTGAAACGGATTCGGCCCCAAAGGGACTTAGCGAGGAGACAGTCCGCTTTATCTCTAAGAAGAAGAATGAGCCTGAATGGCTTCTGGAATGGCGGTTAAAAGCTTACCGGAATTGGATCACGATGACAGAGCCTGCTTGGCCCAATGTGAAATATCCTGTGATCGACTACCAGGATATCATCTACTATTCCGCTCCCAAACAAAAAATAACTCCAAAGAACCTCGAAGAGATCGATCCTGAATTGCTTAAGACGTTCGAAAAACTTGGGATATCACTTACAGAACAAAAGCGGCTGACCGGCATCGCAGTAGACGCCGTCTTTGATAGCGTCTCCGTTGCTACCACATTCAAAGAAAAGCTGGGGGAACTCGGCATTGTGTTCTGCTCATTCAGTGATGCAGTAAAAGAACATCCTGAATTGATAAGAAAATATTTAGGCTCTGTCGTTCCTGCCAACGATAATTACTTCGCAGCACTCAATTCCGCTGTGTTTTCGGATGGTTCATTTTGCTACATCCCTAAAGGCGTTCGTTGTCCGATGGAGCTATCGACCTATTTCAGGATCAACGCAGCTAAGACGGGTCAATTTGAGCGCACCCTCATAGTGGCCGAAGAAGGAAGTTATGTGAGCTACCTCGAAGGCTGCACGGCCCCAATGAGGGATGAGAACCAGTTGCATGCCGCAGTGGTTGAGCTCTACGCTATGAAGAATGCCGAAATAAAATATTCAACTGTTCAGAATTGGTACCCAGGAAACAAAGAAGGAGTTGGTGGCATTTATAATTTCGTAACAAAGCGAGGACTGTGTGCGGGGGACCATTCGAAGATCAGTTGGACACAAGTAGAAACAGGCTCGGCGATCACATGGAAATACCCTTCCTGCATTTTGAAAGGTGATCATTCGATCGGTGAATTCTATTCAGTTGCCGTTACTAATAATTATCAACAGGCGGATACCGGCACGAAGATGATCCACATTGGAAAAAATACGAGATCCCGAATTGTTTCCAAAGGAATATCCGCCGGGAAATCACAAAACAGCTATCGTGGACAGGTTCACATACTTAAGCGCGCATTGAATTCCCGCAACTCTTCTCAATGCGATTCCTTGCTAATGGGCGACAAATGTGGCGCTCATACTTTTCCTTACATCGATGTAGAAAATAGTTCTTCAAAAGTTGAGCACGAAGCCACGACTTCAAAAATCGGGGAAGACCAGATATTTTATTGCCGTCAGCGAGGAATAAATGAAGAGGCGGCCGTCGCATTGATCGTGAATGGTTATGCGAAAGAAGTACTGAGCCAGCTTCCCATGGAATTTGCCGTAGAAGCTCAAAAATTATTGGCCCTCACTTTAGAAGGCAGCGTCGGATAAAAATTGAAATACGGATCATGCTCTTTATAAAAGATTTACACGCAAAAGTTGAGGACAAACAGATTCTAAACGGCATTAACCTGGAGGTAAAGGCCGGTGAGGTTCATGCTATCATGGGACCCAATGGTTCGGGCAAAAGCACATTGGCCTCCGTCTTATCAGGACGAGAAGAGTATGAAGTAACTGCCGGTGAAGTTGAATACCTCGGAAAAAATCTTCTTGAAATGGAACCTGAATTACGTGCACAGGAAGGCATCTTCATGGCATTTCAATATCCCGTCGAAATACCTGGGGTAAGCACGATCAATTTCATGAAGACGGCCCTTAATAAAATCAGGGAACATCGCGGGCTGCCATTACTGGATGCAGTCTCTTTTCTTCAACTCATGAAAGAAAAGATAAAGCTGGTAGAAATTGACCAGTCGCTGTTAAGTCGCTCGCTCAATGAAGGTTTTTCTGGCGGTGAAAAAAAACGCAACGAAATTTTTCAAATGGCCATGCTGGAACCCAGGCTTGCCATTCTGGATGAAACTGATTCTGGCCTGGACATCGACGCTTTGAAAATTGTAGCAAAGGGTGTGAATACCCTGCGGTCAAAAAATAATGCCATCATTGTGGTGACGCACTACCAGCGCCTTCTCGAACATATCGTTCCGGACTTTGTGCACGTACTGTATAAGGGAAAGATCGTAAAGACAGGAACAAAAGAACTTGCACTTAGATTGGAAGCGAAGGGTTACGATTGGATCAAGGATGAATTGGCCCTGGCATAAGGTATATGAGTACGGTTACTGAAAAAAGAAATTTACTGAAGGAAATCGAGGTTGCTTTTCTCCAACGTGGATTTGAAAAAGATGTTAGGCGGAAACATGCGCTGGATCTTTTTTCAAGTAAAGGTTTCCCTGGCCCTAAGAGTGAAGAATACAAGTTCACTCCGATCAGCCGATTGCTCGAAAAATCCCTTGTACTCGACCCAATAAATTCGTCACAGAAAGACTCTGGTACATCACTCTTGATCACGAAAGACCTCAAGTGCAATCTTGTGGCTTTTGTTAATGGGCAATTCTCGAAGGAGAAATCGGTCATTCTGGATGAAGATGTGAAAATCCGATTTGGGGAAATGGGGGACGCTATGGTTGAAAGTGATCCCTTCGACCTGCTCAATCAGGCCTTTAGTCATTCCATCATTCAAATTGATATCGGATCAAAAAAAACAATCAAACACCCACTGGCGATTGTTTATCATATTGACTCACCCGAGTTTACGTTTACCAACCACCGCTGGCGTTGCAATGTGGGAGCCGAAAGCAACCTTTCTTTGATTGAATACACCATCAGTTCCAAAGGGTCCCTTTATTTTAATAACAAGCAATCTGTTATTGAAGTTGGTGAGAATTCTCAATTGGAGTATACACTTATTCAGAACGGGCCCGATCATGATATTCAGGTTAATAACACGACAATCCATCTTTCGACTTCAGCAAAGGCTACTTGTTTTACCTTCACCTTCGATGGACAATTGGTACGGAATAACCTTAACCTCACAATTGATGGTTCTGGAGTTGAGGCCCATCTCTATGGACTTTATCTCATCTCCAAAAAAACGCTTGCAGATAATCACACGGTGGTGGATCACAAAATGCCCAATTCATATAGCAATGAATTGTACAAAGGCGTTATGGATGGCGATTCAAAAGGAATTTTCAACGGCAAAATCTATGTGCGCCCACAAGCACAGAAAACGAATGCGTTCCAATCCAACCGGAATATTCTCTTGAGTGAAGCTTCGACAGTCAATACGAAACCTCAACTCGAAATCTGGGCAGATGATGTCAAATGTTCTCATGGGTGTACCACCGGTCAACTGGATGAAGAGGCGCTCTTCTATTTGCGCTCCCGTGGCATTGCAAAAGATCAGGCCAGGGGCATGCTGCTCTGTGCCTTTGCAGGGGAGACCATCGCTGCCATGAAAAACGAAACGATCAAGGGCTTTGTTGACGGCCTCATATTGGAAAAACTTCAGAAACGTTTTTAGTCATGGAGGTGGTAGCATCAACATTGGAAGTAGCATCTATACGGAAACAATTCCCTGTATTGCATCAAAAGGTAAACGGGCATAATCTCGTTTATCTGGACAATGCGGCTACCACTCAGAAACCACAGCAAGTGATCGATGGTTTGGTAAGTTACTATTCCGGCTTCAATGCAAACATACACCGTGGCATTCACACCCTCGCTGAAAAAGCAACAAAAGCATTTGAGGAAACCCGCATTGCTGCGCAACGATTCATCAACGCCACGCATTCGGAGGAAATCATTTTCGTTCGAGGTGTAACAGAAGGAATCAATTTAGTCGCGGCAAGCTATGGACGGGCCTTTCTTAAAGCGACAGATGAAATAATTATCTCCGGACTCGAGCATCACTCCAACATCGTTCCCTGGCAATTGGTTTGCCAGGAAATTGGCTGCAAGATTCGGGTTATCCCCATCACTCCCGCCGGCGAATTTGATATGGAGGCGTTTGAAAAAATCCTGTCCTCCAAAACAAAGATTGTTGCCGTGAATCATGCTTCAAACAGCCTCGGTACGATCAACCCAATAAAGTACATCATAGACCGATCACACGAAGTGGGTGCGGTCGTATTAATTGATGGAGCACAAGCAGCGGCGCATCTTGAAATTGATGTTCAGCAACTCAATTGTGATTTCTACTGCATCTCCGCACATAAAATGTATGGACCCACGGGCGTTGGAATTCTTTATGGCAGGAAAGAATTGCTGGAGGCGATGCCTCCTTATATGGGTGGAGGTGAAATGATCAAGAATGTAACTTTTGAAAAGACTACCTATAACGAGCTGCCCTATAAATTTGAAGCCGGCACGCCCAACATAGCGGACGTGGTAGCTTATAAAGAGGCCTTTCAGTTTATTGGTGATTTAGGAAAGGGAAATATTGCGGCTCATGAGCTCAACCTTTTGAACTATGCGACGCAATCACTCTCAAGCATTACAGGCGTAAAATTGATTGGCACTGCTTCTGAAAAAGTCAGCGTTGTATCATTCATCGTGGATGGAATACATCCTTTCGACATCGGGCAAATGCTGGATGCTCGAGGCATCGCTGTCCGAACAGGCCATCACTGCACGCAGCCACTGATGGACCATTTCAAAATCGAAGGAACCGTTCGTGCTTCTTTTGCTGTTTACAATACCAAAGATGAAATTGACAAGCTGGTGGAGGGTGTGGATCGAATTTGTAATTTTCTGAAATGAGCATCCCGGAAACCCAAGATGAGATTATCAATGAGTTCTCTCTCCTCGATGGAGACCTGGAGATGTCTGTATTATATCTGATGGAGTTGGGGCAAAAATTACCACCGATAAACGAAGAAGACAAAGTAGAAGCCAATACTGTGAAGGGATGCCAGTCCAAGGTTTGGATGACGGCAACCTTGACGCACGATCGAATTTTCTTTGCTGCCGACAGCAATACAGCCATCACAAAAGGTCTCGTAAGTTTGCTGATTCGCAGCTATAGTGGACATTTACCGGAGGAGATTCTTTCAAATGAGCTCTTTTTTATGCAAAAAATAGGGATGGACAGGTTTATTGGCACGCAAAGATCGAATGGATTCGCCTCCATGATCAAGCAAATGAAGTTGTACGCATTGGCCTATAAAACCAAATCAGAAATTCAAGCATGAGTCTGGAAGCGCAAAATATTGAAACCACCCACAATTCCCTGGAGGTACCTAACCTTCGGGAAAAAATTATGGAGGCGCTCAAAACGGTATATGATCCCGAAATTCCGGTTGACGTTTATGAATTGGGGCTGATTTATGAAATCAGTCTTTTCCCAATCAATAACGTACATGTAATCATGACATTAACTTCTCCCTCCTGTCCTTCTGCAGAAGCAATTCCTATGGAAGTGGAACAAAAAATCAAAGCAATACCAGGAGTGAATGACGTGAAAGTGGAGATCACCTGGGATCCGCCGTACTCACAAGATATGATGAGCGAAGCCGCAAAATTGGAACTAGGATTTCTTTAACTTTGTTATACACACTGAACACAAAAACTGACAAAACTATGGGCATGTATCCCGAACAACTGGTGGCACCTATGAGAACAGATCTCACCAGTGCAGGATTTAAAGAACTAAAGACATCTGGAGAGGTGGAAAACCAGATACTAAATGAAAAGGGCACCACCCTACTGGTCATTAACTCGGTATGTGGCTGTGCCGCTGGCGCTGCAAGACCAGGCATCAAGTGGGCACTTCAAAACAGTGCCAAAAAACCAAACCACCTGACCACCGTTTTTGCAGGTGTGGATACCGAGGCGGTTTCAAAGGCACGGCAACTCACGATGCCCTATCCTCCCTCCTCCCCTTCCATCGCGCTCTTTAAAGATGGCGAACTACTCCACTTCGTGGAACGTCACCACATCGAAGGAAGGAATGCGCAGATGATTGGAGAGCACCTTGTTGAAGTATTTGACGAATTCTGCTAAGAAGTAGAAAAATATTTATAACCCGCTTCGGACAATGAGGCGGGTTTTTTTATGGGAAACTGAATGCATTCACCACGGAGAGCACGGAGAAATATACACAGAGGAAACACAGAGCTACTTCTTGCATTCTCTGCGGCCCTTCGTGTGCATTTCTCCGTGTCCTTCGTGGTAAGCCTCTTGAAATCTGATTATACTTGTCCACATTTCATTGGCTTACGCGTCAATAGCTCGGAATACCACGAGTATTCCACCCAAACCAGAACCTTTTCCCTTAATTCATGTTCTTAGTTTACCAATGCGAATAGCCGTATCCAGAAAGGAACATTTTAACGCTGCCCACAGGCTTCACAATCCATCTTGGACGGAGGAAAAGAATGATGAGATATTTGGGAAATGTAATAACCCAAACTTCCATGGGCACAACTACGAATTAATTGTAACCTTGACAGGTGAGCCTGATCTAATGACGGGTTACGTATATGACCTGAAGTTGTTAAGTGACATAATTAATGCAAACGTTCTTCAACATTTTGATCATAAAAACCTTAATTTAGATACTCTCTACTTCAAGACCCTGAACCCGACTGCGGAAAACATCGCGATGGTGATCTGGAGAATCTTGCGGCAGCAGATCGATCCAAAGTTTGAACTGAAAATTAAACTCTATGAGACAGAAAGAAATTTCGTTGAATATCCTGCCGTTTAACAACGAATCCTTTAATGAGAGTGCAAGCTCATGGAACACTCCGTTGCGCGAGGATGCTTTCGCATTGACGGATGAAGAGAAGATCGATAAAATCGAAGCGCACGTTCGTGAAATCATGCTCACACTCGGCCTTGATCTTAACGACGATAGCCTCAGTGGTACACCCAAGCGGGTCGCCAAAATGTATGTGAAAGAAGTCTTCAGCGGGTTGAATCCAAAGAACCGGCCTCAGACCAAGCTCTTCGAAAACAAATACAACTACGACCAGATGCTTGTGGAAAAAGAAATCACTTTCTATTCCCACTGCGAGCATCACCTTGTACCCATCTACGGGAGAGCGCATGTAGCGTATTTCTCTTCTGGAAAAGTAATCGGACTGTCGAAAATCAATCGCATCGTTCAGTACTACTCCAAACGTCCTCAGGTGCAGGAAAGGCTGACAGTACAAATAGGTAAAGAACTCCAGAGGATTCTACAAACTGATAGTGTTGGTGTCGTGATGGATGCAAATCACATGTGTGTTGCCATGCGTGGTGTAGGAGACACGAACAGCAAAACCGGAACGGCCTACTTCTCCGGTAAATTCAAAGATGAAAATACCAAGCGGGAGTTTTTGAATTTTATCAATAGCAGGCAGTCATTGTTATGAAATAGAAAATAGAGCCGTTGTGCCACGAACCCCCGAGATTAGCACAAAAGCAGACAAAACAAAGCCCATTTCCGGGCTTTGTTGGTTTTGAATCATTGCGAATCCTGTTGTAAATTAGCACTTCAACTTTGAAACCTAATCCCATGATATTTGACTTAGACATGATCAAGGCCTTCTACGCAGCAATGCCAGGCCGGATTGCCAAAGCAAGAAAAGCGGTTGGCAAACCACTCACCCTTTCCGAAAAAATCCTTTATTCTCATTTGCATGCGGATCAGGCCTACCAGACCTTTGGTCGGGGAAAATCATACGTTGATTTCTCCCCAGACCGGGTAGCCATGCAAGATGCCACTGCGCAAATGGCATTATTGCAATTTATGTCTGGTGGGATACCCAAAGTGCTGGTGCCTTCAACGGTGCATTGTGATCACCTGATCCTTGCCAAGAACGGAGCCAAGCAAGACCTGGCTGATTCGATCACTGCCAGTGGCGAGGTATTTAATTTTCTTGAATCCGTGTCAAACAAATACGGCATCGGTTTCTGGAAACCAGGTGCTGGGATTATACATCAGGTGGTGCTTGAGAATTATGCTTTCCCCGGAGCCATGATGATTGGAACAGATTCTCATACTGTCAATGCAGGAGGTTTGGGAATGGTCGCCATAGGCGTGGGCGGTGCAGATGCCGTGGATGTGATGTCGGGAATGGCCTGGGAATTAAAGTGGCCTAAGCTGATTGGCATAAAGCTCACCGGCAAACTGAGCGGTTGGACATCATCCAAAGACGTCATTTTGAAAGTGGCCGGGATCCTTACAGTTAAAGGAGGCACAGGTGCCATAGTAGAATACTTTGGCCCTGGAGCACAATCACTTTCGTGTACCGGCAAAGGCACCATTTGCAACATGGGTGCTGAAATCGGTGCCACGACATCCACATTTGGATATGATGAGAAGATGGCGCAATATCTGAGAGGTACAGACCGTGCAGAAGTGGCCAACCTGGCAGATAAAATCAAGGAACATCTTACGGGAGATCCGGAAGTATATGCCAATCCTAAGAAATATTTTGACGAAGTAATAGAGATTGACCTTTCCACTCTGGAGCCTCATGTCAACGGGCCTTTCACTCCTGACCGAGCCATACCTATTTCCAAATTTGCGGATGAAGTAAGAAGCAATGGCTGGCCGGCACAATTAGAAGTTGGATTAATTGGCTCTTG
>JAYVRH010000696.1:0-3302 GCA_043776495.1 Cyclobacteriaceae bacterium | reverse complement strand
ACACGTCCCTTAGCAATGTGGCACTGAAAATTTTTGAGATCAACAAAACACCTTCTCCTGCCAACAATCCCGTATCGCAGCTTTCCACGAACTATTTTGTAATACTGGTGAATGGACCGATCGATGCGGGCGTCCTTGAATTCCTTCTGGTCAGTGAGTTTGAAAAGCATCACATCACCGATGACTTCGAATATGGTATTTATGATTGTGTTGAAAAATGCATGGTGGGTGGAAATTACATTTCTCCCAGTAAGGCAAAAATGATTTCCAACTTTCCTGAAACTCCCAAGCTGAATAATGATGGCTACTACTTTGCTGTTCAGTTTCCGCGCCTGGAAGCAAACATTCTAAGTCAGATGGGTATTTGGGGATTTTCTTCTGCGGTTATGCTGGTGGTCATTTTCTTTTTTGTTTATACGCTGTTTGTCATTCTGAAGCAACGACGGCTTTCCGAAATCCAGAAAGATTTTATCAATAACATGACCCATGAATTCAAGACCCCCATTTCTACCATTGCGATCTCCACGGAGGTCTTGAAAGATCCTGCCATCGTTCATACACCTGAGCGATTGCTGAATTATGCAACGATCATACAAAATGAAAATCAGAGACTGAAACAACAGGTTGAACGTGTGCTGCAAATGGCCCGGCTCGATGAGGATGATATTGGTTTGAAGAAAGAAGAAACCGACATCCATGAAGTGATCCATGAAGTGGTCAAGAACAATTTAGTAGCGATTGAATCAAAGCAAGGGAAAGTACACCTGGAACTCAAAGCAAAAGAAGCCTTTGTGTCGGTTGATAGGATGCATTTTACAAATGTAATTTATAACCTATTGGATAACGCGATCAAATACAATCAGCGTATTCCTGAAATCACCATTACCACCAAGGACTTCAACAACGGTCTGCGGATTTCAATTGCGGATAATGGCATTGGCATTCGTCCAGAGGAGCAAGGAAAAGTTTTTCATAAATTCTATCGCGTTCCCACCGGAAACCTTCATGACGTAAAGGGTTTTGGGTTGGGTTTGAACTACGTAAAATTGATTGTTGAAAAACATGGCGATAAAATTTTTGTCGAAAGTGTAGTGGGGAAAGGGAGTACTTTTGTGATAGAATTAAGACGTTAGACGCAAGACATAAGACGTAAGATGGGTGCGAGGATACTGTTGGTAGAAGATGATCCGGGGCTTGGGTTTGTTATTAAAGACAACTTGACGATGAAGGGTTATGACGTGACCCTGTGCGCCGACGGTGACGATGGGCAGAAAGCATTTCATAACCAATTGTTCGATTTATGCATTTTCGATGTCATGATGCCAAAGAAAGATGGCTTTACATTGGCAAAAGAAGTGCGGGAGAAAAATCAACAGGTGCCGATCCTTTTTGTAACCGCCAAGTCGATGGTAGAGGACAAAATTAAGGGATTCACCGCCGGGGGCGACGATTATATTGTGAAGCCCTTCAGCATGGAGGAACTTTGCCTGCGAATAGAAGTCTTCTTGAGGAGGTCTAATGGGTTGTCGGCTACAGAAAAAGCCTTTCGCATTGGTCAATATTCGTTTGACTTTGTCAACCTTACCCTTCACCATCCTACTGGATCCAAAGTGCTGACCCAGAAAGAATCAGAGGTGTTGAAGTTGCTATGTCTCCATAAAGGTCGTGTCCTTAAACGGGAAGAGATATTAAAATCAGTCTGGGGTGATGACGACTATTTCCTCGGTCGAAGTCTGGATGTCTTTATCTCCAAGTTGCGAAAGTATTTAAAGAATGATCCCAGCATCGAAATTGTGAATTATCATGGAGTGGGGTTCCGGTTGGAGTCGAAATGATTTATACCGCAGAGGCGCAGAGGCGCGAAGACTTGATTGTAAAAAATTTCATTTTGCATTTCTTTGCGTCTCGGCGCCTCCGCGGTTAAGATCCACGCTTTGTCCCTGAATACAACTCATACTCCAGCAGCCGGCAGTCAATCATCGCATTATAAAATTCAATTCGTCGGCTGGCGCGAAGTCCAATCTTTTTTGCCAAGTCCATGTTTCCAGTGAAGATATACCCCGTGTACCCCTGGCATTTCTTTTTCATGAAATCACCCATTCGTGCGTATGTGGCTTCCAGTTCTGTTATTTCACCAAGGCGATCTCCATACTCTGGGTTAAAATATATAACCCCTGGGCCCGTTGGAATTTCCGTTTGTTCGAAATCGCAGACAGAAAATTGGATCAGCTTCTCCACTCCGGCGACCTCTGCATTGATTTTGGAAATATAAATGGCGTCCTCACTCAGGTCGGTGGCAATGATCTTTAAGTCTGGAACCTCCTCAATCTGCTCGTGGAGCTTTTTGAATTCGGAAGTATACATCTCTTCTTCATAGCCCTTGATATGCATGAAAGAATAGTTCGAACGATAAAGTCCAGGACTGCGATGCGTTGCCATCAGAACCGCTTCAATCGCGACCGTGGAAGATCCACACATCGGGTTGATGAAGGGTGTTTTGAAATCCCATTTACTTGCCATCACTGTACCGGCTGCCAACGCTTCGAGCATGGGCGCCTTGCCGGGAATTTTTCTGTAGCCATGCTTGGCCAACGTGTGACCGGAAGTATCGATAAACACCTCCGCGATTTCTTCCTTCCAATATAGATTGAGGACGGTGTGATCCAACTCTGGTCCGGAGTCCGGTCGCTTGGCCGTTTCTCTACGGATACGATCAGCGATCGCATCTTTCACTTTTACATTCATGAATAAATCACTGTTGACGGTGAAGTGATCCACATTGCTGGTGACGGATATGTATCCCTCGTCGGGAATGATTTCTTCCCATGGATA
This sequence comes from Cyclobacteriaceae bacterium, assembly GCA_043776495.1. Lineage (GTDB taxonomy): Bacteria > Bacteroidota > Bacteroidia > Cytophagales > Cyclobacteriaceae > ELB16-189. The sequence goes on along the minus strand of JAYVRH010000696.1, from coordinate 470 downwards.
CATAATGAGTACGTTATACACTTCGTCGGGAGTATTGGCGCGGAACTCTTTAAGCGAAAACAACACCTGGCTGGCACAGCGCAGGTTCAAATTCAAGCGGATGCAATCCAGCATCGTCCCTTTAAGTTCTACTCCAGTTGAAAATACCCGCACTGTCTCAAAACCAAGTGTCTCTACCTCCTGCTTCAGGTAAATGGACAAGCGTTTTTTACAAGTAACGATGATTCTGCTGACGGTATTAAAGTTTTTCAAATTGTAGTCAATTAAAGATCTTACTCATATTGTTTAGGGCTAAAGCCCGGTTGTCTACCCGTGACAATAACCACGGGCTTAAGCCCGTGGTTATTGCGCCCACAACTAAAATGGACTTTAGTCCAAACTATAACTATCGAAGATGTCAATCTCCCATTTTTCACAAATTAACGCTTTGCCTCAAGGATTGGCTTTCCTAAGTCAACACATCCTTCAAC
>JAYVRH010000695.1:0-3310 GCA_043776495.1 Cyclobacteriaceae bacterium | reverse complement strand
GGCAAGTCCATCATTTTAAATGGGCACATTGATGTTGTCCCGGAGGGAGATAGGACGAAGTGGAAACATGATCCATTCTCGGGCCTTATCGAGGAAGGTAAAATGTTCGGCCGCGGTACGACTGACATGAAGGGTGGGAATGCATCTCTGCTTCTCGCCCTCGAAACCATCGTAAAGGCAGGCATCAGACTCAAAGGTGATGTGATCTTTGAATCGGTGATCGAAGAAGAGTCCGGTGGCGTGGGAACGCTTGCAACGATTATCCGCGGCTATAAAGCTGATGCCGCGATTATCCCTGAGCCCACCAACATGAAGCTGTTTATCAAACAACAAGGATCGATGTGGTTTAGGGTCACGGTGGAGGGACTTTCGGCTCATGGAGGTACCCGGTACGAGGGCGTATCCGCCATTGAACAGTCGATCAAGGTCCATCACGCCATCATGGAATTGGAGAAGAAAAGAAATGCAACAATCAAAGATCCTTTGTACAAAACCATACCCATTCCACTTCCTATCAATATTGGAAAAATTCAGGGAGGGTCGTGGCCATCTTCTGTTCCTGACCTTGTGATCCTGGAGGGTCGCATAGGAGTAGGACCCGAAGAAGAAATGAGCGAAGTCAGGCGGCAGTTGAAGGAGTGTTTGAATCAGGTCTCGCTGAGTGACCCATGGCTTAAAGATCACCCGGTGCAACTTGAGTTCTTTGGCGGGCAATGGGTACCCAATGCGGTAGCAAACGATCATCCTTTTGTGGGCGTGGTGTCAGAAAATTATATGCTGGTTTATGGAAAATCCATTACGGTCGAAGCTTCACCCTGGGGCACTGACGGCGGGCTTCTGGGAAAAGTAGGCAGTATCCCTACATTGGTCATAGGTCCAGGTGAAACCAGGATGGCACACTATCCAAACGAGTTCATTGATCTGAGCGAAATGATTCAGGCTTCAAAACTATTTGCATTCATCATCATTCAATGGTGTGGAGTTTCCGAAAATTCATAATCAGTGAACAAGGAGATACAAACCACAAATGCGAGTGTTTCTATTTATGAAGACCCTTACAATAAACGCATTCGGGTTGATGACTATGACGGCGCTGTAGATGAGGTGCTGGTCATTATTTCGAAGATGATTTCGGGTTGGGTTGAGAAACTAATCGTAAAGGCGCGGACGAAAGACTTAGCTTTCTTTCTGTCCCACGGTTTTTTGGAAGAAGCTCACGTGAAAGAGTATTTTTCCGGTCAGGATATGCACTTTGTCGTGAAATATTATTCTGATGAAAGGAAACTAAGCGGGAAATGGAACGAGGAGCAACTGATTATTAAAAATCTTAAGAACCTGAATGAAGGATTTAGGCTGGAAAAACCAGCACAGATTCAATTCGCTTCTCCTGAAGATTCGGTTGACCTCGCACAACTTTATGCTGAAAGCTTTCAAGTGTATCCAACCCCCGTAACCGATCCTCATTACATTCAGAAAACCATGGACGAGGGTACGATCTATGCTTACATTAGCGAGCACGGAAAAATTGTGAGCGCTGCTTCTGCTGAAATCAACAAGAAATATAAAAACGCTGAGCTCACCGATTGCGCAACTCAGAAGCACGCCCAGGGCAAGGGGCATATGAAAAAGTTGCTGCTCGCTCTAGAAGAAAAGCTTGTCAGTGATGGAATCAAATGCTTGTACACGTTGGCTCGGGCTGAATCAGTTGGTATGAACAAGGCGTTCTTTCAACTTGGGTATGCTTACGGCGGGAGATTGATTAATAATTGCTTCATTTATTCCGGGATCGAAGATATGAATGTGTGGTGGAAGAGGGAGTTTAAGGTTTAGAGTTCAAAGTTCAGGGTTCATAGTTCAGGGTTCATAGTTCCTGGTTCCTGGTTCCTGGTTCCTGGTTCATAGTTCCTGGTTCATGGTTCCTGGTTCATGGTTCCTGGTTTAAAGTTAATAAGGTTCAAATGGAAATTAGTTTCAAATTTCGATTTTCAAAAATTGTTTGGTATAGTCAACTTATAAATAATGATTCGGGCAAATGAAAATACGTAAAGAGAGATCATGGATTGAGTTTGCTAGAATTTGTGTGTTGCTTTTTTTGATTTCGTGCATATCCCTTGAACTTGCTGGCCAACGCATCCCTGTATTAAATCAGATTGACCTTCCGCACAATTACTATTTTCATGAACTCTATCTTCCTCAGCTTACCAGCGGCCCTTCGTCTGTATGCTGGTCGCCGGATGGGACATCCCTTGTTTTTTCAATGGGCGGTAGCCTCTGGAGACAAACTATTGGAACTCAATCGGCCCAGCAACTGACCGATGGGAATGGTTATGACTACCAACCCGACTGGTCGCCGGACGGTAAGCAGATTATTTTTGTTCGGTATAACGGGACAGCCATTGAATTGATGTTGCTTGACCTTGCCAATGGAAATACTATTGCATTGACTGATAACAAGGGAGTGAATCTGGAGCCACGCTGGTCCCCGGATGGATTTGGGATTGCATTCGTTTCTACTTTAAGGACGGGGCATTTTCTGTTGTATAAGGCCACCATCATAAATAATAGGATGGAAGCTCCGGTCTTGATGACCCCCGACAGAAAGAGCTTGGTAAAGAGATATTATTATAGCGCTTTCGATCATGCCGTAAATCCTGTTTGGTCGCGTGATGGGAAGGAAATATATTTCATCTCCAACCGGGAAATTGGGCATGGCACTGGTGATTTGGTTGCCATCAAGGCCGAGGGTGGCGACCAAACGACAATGCATCATGAAGAGACCAACTGGCAAATGCGCCCTGATATTTCACCCGATGGATCCCGCTTTGTGTATAGCAGTTACCTCGGAAGGAACTGGCATCAACTATGGCTTCTGCCAACGAAAGGTGGTCATCCCATTCCGCTCACCTATGGCGAGTACGACAACTCCTCGCCACGCTGGTCTCCGGATGGAAAAAAGATTGCATTCATCTCAAATCGAAAAGGCAATACTTCGCTCTGGCTTGTAAACGCTTTTGATGGTGGTCAAAAGGAAGTAGTATCCAGTGAATTGCACCATATGCTTCCGTACCTACCGCTAAGGATAGAGGTTCAGGATGAGCGTGGAAGCAAAGTATCATGCAGGATTAGCGTAACGGACAGCAAAGGAAAATTCTATTCTCCGTCTGATGCATTGATTCATGCGGATGATTCAAGATTCGCAAATCAAAGTTTTGAATCACATTACTTTCACCAGGAAGGACCTGTGCAACTAATGGTGCCTAAAGACAAACTATTTATTACCATCTCGCATGGGCCGGAATACGAGATTGCT
>JAYVRH010000694.1:0-11433 GCA_043776495.1 Cyclobacteriaceae bacterium | reverse complement strand
GCGGAAACAATTGTTCCAGATAAAGCCATTCTTGTTGTTGGCGATTTCTCTTTCTCCTTCTCCACCATAGGTACCACCTCGTGCCCCATAGCTTGTAGGCCATGTTTTTTCGAGGTAGTCGTTAGCATAGGCCCCCATACTCCAATTGTGTCCGTCGGCACTCACTTCTGCATTGACATAGAAATTGTCCAACAGCACGAAGGATTCAGCCAGGGCATGTTGATTGGGGGTATATTTCCTTCCAAACAAGAGCAAAGTGGTGTCCCCATTACCTCCTTTAACATCGGCAAGAACCTGATCGTACGTCCTGTTTTCTTTAATAATATAGAACACGTACTTCACTGGTGAATCTTCTCCAGTTTTGATTGGTGGGGATGCGTTAGGTCCATTTCCTTCCCTGTAAGCCGAGTAAGGAGAGTTGCTGTAGACAGCCTTGGTATAATCTTTTAGTTCATTGGCAGACGGAACTAGAATGATGCTCATGGTTCCTTTCAGCAAAGACCCAATGTACTGTACATCGCTTCCATCTTTTGTGAGCCCACCATGATGAATAACTTCTTCTCTTTTTCTAATGGGCGAAGGTCCGAATGGATTTGGCTTGGATTCAAATCCCTTTCCATTGGAAACCCATAGTTGCTTGTTGATCAGCCGCACGCACGTCGGGTACCATCCCGTGGGAATAAATCCAATAGAAAAACTATTGCCCGGTTTCGAAACATCAAAAGCGACAAGGCAATTGTTATCTGCACTCGCAATGTAGAGCAGTTTCGCCGAAGGGTCATAGGCCAGGCTGTTGGGAGTGGAGCCGCTGGGAGAGTCGGGGAAGAGTGCTGCATCCAATGTCTCGATCACCTTTTTGGTTTTAACCTCAATGACAGATACACTGTTGTCATTGGCATTACAAACAAACAGGTATTTGCCATCTGGGGTAATCAGCATTTCGTTTGGATTGTCGCCAACTGTGATGGGGTTCTTCCAACGATTCTTTTCAATATCAAAGACCAGCAGTTTATCACAGCCCCAGCATGAAATGAAAAGTTCTTTTCCATCCCTGCTCATTTTGCAATCATAGGCCTCCGCTTCAAGGCCAAATACATTCAGTGTTTGCTTCGTGTTGAGGTCTATGATATACAGGCTCTTATTTTCGCGCGTAACGGTATAAAGCATCTTTCTTTTCTCATCGATGGCAATTCCAGATGGTCCTATTCTTTCTGGCCATGCTTTGCCAAGCTTAATGCTATCGGACAGAATAAGTTTGCCTGCCCTCAGTTCAAATTTCAGTATCTGATTATCATGACCTCCGGCGGCATATAAATATTTTTCATCGGCGGAAAACTGGAGCCCATACCATAATTTGGCCACGACAATAGAATCAACTTTCTTCCTCTGCTGTACATCGATGAGCTCAATGGTTTGAATACCCTGGCCGTTGTTGGTCACGGCGATATATTTCGATGAAGGACTCACCACCATGTTGAGTGGCAGATCCCCCAATGAAAATGAAGTACCGGCCGGTGTGAGTTTCCATCCATTTGGCAATTGTACCGGCTTCGGAAGTGTCTGCGAAAAAGTGCAGAGTGAAATTAGATGAAGTGATAGAACAAGGATAGTATGTTTCATTCGGAGAAGTTTTATAGATCACGAAGTAATTTATGCAGTATCAGGTTTGCCAGAATAAAGTGCGAAAAAGAAAAAAGTTGTTAACCATTATAGTCGTTTTTGTTTGTGAATCTTCATCAGGGTCTGACAGGTGTACCATCTCTTTTTCTCAACTGGGTCCATTCATTTAATTGCTTGTCAGGAATCGGATACTTCGCAGCCAATTTTTCATTCACATCGACTCCAAGCCCTGGTACCTCATTGACGTACATATAACCATTTTTCATCGTAGGACATCCTGGAAATATTTCTTGCAACTCCTGCGAAAAGGTAACGCTTTCCTGGATTCCGAAATTCCAAATGGCGAAATCAATGTGCGCATTTGCGGCATGACCTACTGGCGAAACGTCACCCGGTCCATGCCAGGCGCTGCGAATATTAAATGCTTCACCCAATCGAGCTACTTTCATTGCAGGTGTGATACCGCCAATTTGAGAAATGTGTATTCGGATAAAGTCAAACAACCGCTCCGACATGGGCTCAACCCATTCATGCGGATTATTAAAAAGTTCACCCATTGCCAATGGCACGCTGGTCTGCTGACGAAGAAGTTTAAAGTAACCATTGTTCTCAGGAGAAAATGGGTCTTCAATAAAAAAGGGCCTGTACTCTTCCAAATTTTTTATAAGCCTAATGGCATCATTCGGTTCTACCCGCTCATGTATGTCATGCAGGAGTTCAACTTCATCGCCACAGACCTTCCTTACTTCTTTAAACATTTCTGGAATGCCCTTCAGATAACGGAACGAGTCCATGTAGTTATCTTTAGCACTGCCAAACCCGGCCTCCATGAAATCAGGTTTGGTGGTACCAGAAGCACCATAACCTCCCAACGCCTGGGTTGCCCCATATCCACCGAGCTGTATCCTGACATGCTTATAACCCTGCTCCATTTTCTTTTTTGCATCTTCTGCCACGGCTTCAATGGTATTTCCGCTCGCATGTGAGTAACAAGGAATGGCGAAGCGACATTTGCCACCCAGCAATTGATAGACAGGCATGTTAGCCCGTTTCCCTTTGATGTCCCACAAAGCCTGATCAATGCCACTGAGTGCATTGTTTAATACAGGGCCATTTCTCCAATAAGAACTCACATAGGCCGTTTGCCATATGTCCTCGATATTGTCCACATCCTTGCCTGTGCAAAAATCATTGAGGTAATCGTTGATGGCAGAAATAACAGGTCTGGCACGTTGCCTGAAGGTGGCGCATCCTAGTCCGTAAAGGCCGGGCTCAGTGGTCTCCACTTTTACGACGATGATCTCGATGCCATTTGGGCAAGTAGCAATTGCCTTTACACTTTTGATCTTGACAGGCGCCATCCCTTTCGCGTAAGCAGGCGGTTCATACGATGCTGCGTTTGCTGGGGTACTCCCAAACACTCCGAGTAATCCTGATGCAGAGCCTAACCCCAGCACTTTGAGGGCATCCCTGCGGCTTGTATTTCCTGATGTTAACATGACTTTATTTGTTTATGGTTATAAAAAAAGATAATTGATAAAGAATGAATAACTTTTAATTTAAGCACAAAATACTCAGAATCGAGTTCCCTTTTGATATGATTCCTTGTTTACTTATTTGTTATTAGACCACCACTCTAACCGAGTCCTGGATCATATCTTGAAGAATATTTTCCTCTTGTAGAGAAAATAGAGGAGGATCCACACCAGCGCTACCGCTCCAAATGTTTCAAATACTCCATGCCATTTTTCATCGAGGTTGATGTAAAGACCTTCAAACAACATTCGCGACGTGTACCGGAAATTCACGAAGCGATACAACATATAGATGGCCAGGCTGTTCATGCCGATGACAACAAAAAAGAATGACCATTTCTTTACATTCAGAATGTCAATGACCCCATAAAATACAGCCATCAATCCAACGGACATTCCGCCTGTTAATAAGATGAAGGAACTACTCCACAGATGCTTGGAAATGGGGAAGTGAAGGCTCCAGATCAAACCCATGACAATACAAATAGCGCTTACTATTAAGAGGCGCATAAACTTTTTCCCATCGGTCAGGGAGTGGTTTCTCAAAATATCTCCTGTGAAGGCGCCAAGCAAGGTGAGGCAAAGTGCGGGCAATTGAGTGAAAATGCCAAGTTCATCATACGTCCCTTGCAGCAGTCGACCGGGAAGAAAAGTGCGATCAATCCAGCCAACTAAATTTCCTTCAAAGGAAAGGTCGCCGGCGCCATAGCCTGGAACAGGTATCCACATCAGGCAAGCATAGTAAAACAACAAGATGCCACCGATCATATACAATCGTTTTATTGAATTGAAATTCAAATACAAGACAATTGTAATGAACCCGGTGAGGCCAATCCTTCCAAGCACACTGCCCAACCGAATATGAGGCCAATCGAAAAAGGGAAAAGGTGCGTTTTTGTCTAACATCCCCAATCCAATCAGAATCAACATCCGAATGAAAGCTTTCTTGTACAATTCATTTTTTGAAATGCCTTGTTCCAGCCCTTTGTTCATAGAAAAAGGAATCGAGACTCCGGCGATGAAGAGAAAGAGAGGAAAAATGAAATCATAAAAAGTAAACCCAAACCAGGCCGGGTGTTCAAACTGTTGGGATAATAAATCCACCCATGCAAAGTCTGTCTTGCCGTGCCACTGCCGGAAAAAGGCATCAGCCCCACAGATCATCAGCATGTCGAAGCCACGAAGGGCATCAATGGAAACAAGCCGCTTGGAGATTGAGGAAGGTTGACTGAGCATATCCTAAAGTTAGAATTTATTCTCTTTTTGTTTTCTTGAATTCAGAAATCATGGCACAGACATTTATGAGCTGCAGCGCTACAAAGTAATGGCTGAAATATTCCTTTGCGACTACTATATAACAAATACGATCGCCACAGCCAGTGGGGATCAAATGAAATGCAGGTCACGCAAAGCCGCTAAGAACGCAAAGTTAAGCTCGACCGCATTCTTTGTGCCTTTGCGACTTTGCGTGAGATATTGTTGCCACCTTTAAAACTGGAGGTACCAGATTTCGAAGTGGAACAGTTATCTTAAAGATAGCACCAGGCTCTTATTCGGATACTCTGCTGTAAAAAAGCTAGAGTACAGGTTCCCAACCCTTTTCATATTCTCGCGCCCAGAATTTCATAGCGTCACTATCATTCACAATACGGCCTGACTTATTATCAATGGCTAGGGCACGACCCGTGCGATACGAGATATTTCCCAGGTGACATAACAATACGCTTTTGGCAATTTCCGGATAGGGCGAGAATAATTTTTCTCCCTTATCAATCCCGTTAATGAAATTTTCAAAATGAGCTTTGTCCATATCAAAGCCAGGGCCTTTTTCATTGACCATGATGTTGGTCGTTGGCTCGACGCTTTTTACAAGCTTATTCTTACTGTCGAAAATTTTATAAGAGTTATCAAAGATTTCAAGGGTGCCATGCTCGCCATGAAACGACACTCCTGATCCCATGTCATTAATTCCTCTGAGGTTACAACTGCGACCTTCCCAAAGAATGGTTTTCCCTCCTTCAAAATCGAAAGTGGCCAATTGCGTATCAGGCGTTTGCCAGTCGTCTTTGTACTGAAAGCGCCCTCCGGTGGAATAGGCTTTTATTGGGTAATCCACATTCAGACCCCAACGGGCAAGGTCTATAAAGTGCGTCCCGTTGTTCAGTATCTCACCGGTTCCCCAATGCCAGAACCAATGCCAGTTGTAATGAATGAGATTGTCTTTGAAAGATTTTCGCGGGGCAGGGCCTTGCCATAAATCGAAGTCAAGCCAGGCAGGAATGGCAGTCTCTTTGCCTGTTCCAATGGTTGGGCGGTTGTTTGTATACCAGGTACGTGCATAGTAGACATTGCCAATGGCTCCCTGATGAAGTTCTGCGATGGCTTCGCGCACACGCGGCCAACTTCTCCTCTGATTTCCCATCTGCACAACCTTTCCATATTTTAATGACGCTTTTGAAAGCAATTCTGCTTCGGCAGGATTATGACTTCCCGGCTTCTCGACATACACATGCTTTCCAGCTTTCAAGCCAAGCATGGCAGCGGGCGTATGCCAGTGATCGGGTGCGGCAATGGATATGGCATCTACCGATTGATCATCCAATGCTTTACGGAAATCAGCTAAACCCTTTGGTTTGTTTTGCTGACCAGCTTTTATCACAATATCAATCCCCTTGTCTACAGCGCGCGAATCAACGTCACAGATGTATGCGACTTCGGCATTGGGCAGCGTTGCATAACCAACTGCATGTTGTGAGCCACGTCCATTGACACCGATCAGGGCTACTCTATATTTATCTTTCAGAGGATATTCCGATAATATATTAAACGCCCCGGCAGAGGCAATGGCTCCTAATCCTAATCCGCCGGTAGCAGCTGTTTTGATAAATGACCTTCGGTTGATGTTACTTTTCATGGTAGTGAATTTGTTATGATGGGTAAACTTCCCTTCCTCGTTTGATCGTCTTAATGATCTCTAATTTTCCTTCTTTTCTATCGATCACGACAAGATCAGCGTCAGCACCTTTTTCAAATACCGGGTGAGCAGGATTGATCACTTTTTGAGGGCGGACTGATGCCATCTCCCAGGCTTCGGAAAGCGAGGCTAAATTCTGGTTGAGTAAAAATGAAACGCCTTTCTTAATGCTGGAAGCAGAGCCAGCAAAAATAGAGGGATTGCCTCGCAAATGAAGTTTACCTTCCTTCGTCAGTGTTACCAGACCACCAATCGGAGTATCATAGTCACCGGCTGGTTGCCCTGCCAATGATGTGCTGTCGCTCACTAATATTAGTTTGTCCTTTTTTACTATTTGAAAGACATGGATGACTTCCGCTGGAAGGTGAAAGCCGTCGGCAATGATAGAGGCTCCCAGCCTGTCGTCGCTAAGCTGTGACCACAGATAATTGGGGTGCCGCGCAAGGGTTGGATGCATTCCATTTCCAAGATGGGTAGATAAGGAAGCACCCGCGCTCACGGCATCGAAGAGCTGTTGATGCGTTGCGTTGGTGTGTCCAATGGCTACAACAATATTGTGTCTTACACATTGTTCAATAAGTTGGTTTGTATTTTCCCATTCAGGGGAGAGCGTGACCATCTTGATCAAACCTTCTGCCGCCTCCTGCCAACGGAGCACCAGGTTCCAATCCGGAGGTCGAACAAATTCTTTCGGATGGGCCCCGCGTGGACCGTCGAGCGATGAAATGAAAGGCCCTTCGATGTGAAGGCCTGCAATGCTCAATTTTGAAAGTTCATCCACCCTCCGCAATTCGACAACTTGTTGGATCAATGCAGTGATCTGTTCAACACGATTGGTGATGATGGTTGGAAAATGCGACGTGACCCCTTCCTTGAACAACATTCCGGAGATGGAAGAGAGCTTTAGGAGGTCTTGATGTATTTCATTATAGTCTACGCCGCCATAGCCATTGACTTGAAGGTCCAGAAACCCCGGGCCCACAAAATATTTGTTTTCGGATTGTTCTGCACAAGGATTAATGCTGCGGATATGTTCTCCTTCAATACCGATTTCAATCGGTTTACTATCAGCATATGAGTATCCCCGAAGCATCATTGTTTAAAGGTCCAATTTCTCATACGGTTACCATATGCTGCGTAGAACACGAGATATAAATAACAGGGTACCAAGACCCAATATGCAGTACGCACATCATACAGGTCTGCAAAGTAACCATACATCAGGGGCAAGATGGCATTGCCGCACAAACCCATAATCATGATCGAAGCCCCCAACTTGGTATACCTTCCTAATCCATCCAGAGCCAATGGCCAGATACCCGCCCACACGAGTGAATTTGCCAGGCCAAGCAGCACCACAAACCAAATAGAGATATCCGTGGTGTGGCCTAAAAATGTGACCGGACCATGGGCATAAATGATGAGTACGCTTAACACCGTACCCAACAGGGTGCAAATCCGCAACATATTGACCTGCCGGATGAACTTCGGTATCATAACAATACCGATGCAATATCCACAGATGGTTGCAAAGAGTGTGTATGATGGGAATACTTTTGCTTCCAGCAGATCAATGTGCATGGAATTGGCATAGCCAATGATGGTGTCGATGGCGATCACTTGCGTGCCAACATGGATAAAGATTGCAAAAGCTCCCAGGATCAAATGTGGAAACTGAAAGATGCTGGTCTTTGCGGCGTTTGACATCGCCACATCCGGACTTTCGTGTTCAGTATCAATCTCGGGTAGAGGGGAAAACCGTACCATCAGTCCAAGTCCCATCAGCACCGTCCCAACAATGGAATAGGGGACGATCACCCTTCGTATCAATTCATCCAGCGCCGCATTTTTTTCTGCTTCACCCATGGTTGGCAGTTGAATAAATAGATCGCTGTCTGTGACACGCAAAACAACCGCGGCAAAAATGATGGGCGCCAGAATGCCAGCTCCTTTATTGCAGATGCCCATGATGCTGATGCGCTGTGCTGCTCTTTCCTTTGGCCCAAGCACAGTGATGTAGGGATTGGCGGCAGTTTGCAAAATGGCAAGACCCGTTCCGAGTGAAAATAACCCAATCAGAAATATTTCATACGTTCTGCTTAACGCTGCAGGAACAAAAATAAAAGCGCCCATAGCCATTACCCAAAACCCGATCATCATGCCCTTCTTAAATCCAACCGACTTTAGTAAGTAGGAGGAAGGTACCGACATAAAAAAATAAGAAATATAAAACGCGAAGGTGACTAAGTATGATTTGAAGTTCGTCAGTTCACAAGCTATTTTGAAATAGGGTATCAGGATGGCGTTCACCCAGGAAACAAACCCAAAGATGAAAAAAAGCAAGCCGATAATGATGATGGAAACCACTGAGTCACGTTTGGTCAGGGAACCAACTTCTACAGTTGTAATGTCTTTGTTCATTTCAACGTGCTCTTTCCTGTGGTTTAGACTTGGTTCATTAATTAGTAGTTGTTGGTTGGTAGTTGGCCGTTGCTGGAATTACAAGATGGAACAACGACCAATTGTCAACTAACAACCTCTTACTTAAATGCTGTACAACACGCCCCGGAAATGCCCAATGCTTTCGGCTAGTCCCAGAGCAGGGTCATTCTTTTGTTCGTATTCCAAACTACACATGCCTGTATAGCCCGCTTTATCCAACGCTTTAACCAGGGAGATGAAATCCATTTTGCCTCTGCCATTGATTACCGTTTGGCCTTTCTCAATTGGTTCATCCACATCTTTAAGGTGCACGTCATAGATGCGGTCTTTGTATTTCAAAAACATCGCCGCGGGATCATGACCACAACGGAAGGTATGGCCAATGTCATGGCAAATGCCAATCAAAGGATCCATAGTTTTGATTTTCTCATAGATGCTATCGATGTCAGGAAAAAGTTTGTCTTCCGGACCATGATTATGAATGGCTACACGGATATTATATTCTTTAGCTTTTTTTTCTACGTAAGGCAGTAGGTCTAATGCCGGGGCCGCGATGATCGTTTTCACCCCAGCCATTCGTGCATAACTGAAAGCATTGTCAACTTCCTGCTGAGTTTTCAGATAAATAACTCCCAGACCATAGACTTCAATACCGGCCGCTTTAAACTTGCCAATGGCATCGTCAACTTGTTGCCTGGTACTCTCATACGGCAATTGAAAGTTTTTCAGCGAAATGAACTTCGTTCCAACCGCCTTCATCACTTCAATGACTTTATCTAAGTTGTCTTTGTACGCCAGGAAAGTATAACCGGCAACGGCGATGTTAAACGAACGCTTTGAGCTTTTGGTAGCCGAGGAACTCGCAAATCCGTTGGATATGGAGAGCGTGGTGGCCAATGCACCTGTGCCGGCCAGTTTTACAAAATCTCTTCTGCTTGTCATGATCGTATGTATTTTGGTCTAAGTTACGATTTGGAGATTATCTCACGCAAAGTCGCAAAGGCAAGGTGAATTTGGCTGCATTTCACTTTGCATGCTTTGCGCCTTTGCGTGACCTGCATTATCTGATGCACAAGTCCAGTTACTCTAAATTCTTTTTTTTTATCAGAAAGAAGCGAAGCCGAGGATTCATCAAGATAGAACGTACAACTTGGATGCAACTGTAATGCAGTAGCCGGGTACAAATTGCTCACAGATTGTTCAAGGGTATTCTTCACGGCTACCGCTTTTCGTTGATCGGGTACTGAGCAAATGATGTTTTTTGATTTCAGGATTTGTCTGATGGACATGCTGATGGCCTGTCGTGGCACTTCATCTAAATTCTTAAACCATCCTTCACCCACTTGTTGGGTGCGACAAGCTTCGTCCAACGAAACAACGATATAAGCTTCTTCGTTATCAAAATCAGCAGGTGGGTCATTAAAAGCCAGGTGCCCATTTTCCCCAATCCCAACAAGGGCAACATCAACAGGGACCTGTATGATCAAATTTCCAAGCCGTTCGCATTCTGCTTTTGCATCCGTTTCACCATTGATAAGGTATCCTGCTTTTAACGTTGGCACCTTCGATATAAACCTTTCCTTCAAATATTTTCGGAAGCTGGCGGGGTGGGTGATGGGCAATCTGATATACTCATCCAAATGAAACATGACAACCTTGCTCCAGTCAATGGCAGGTTCTAGGAGCAATTGGTTGAGCGTTTCAATCTGGCTGGTGCCAGTGGCAAGGATGATGTGGGCACTGCCTTTTGTAGAAATGGCTTCCTTGATAACTTTGGCTGCAGCAATACCTGCTTGCCTGCCTAACTCTACAGGGTTTGGACTAATGTGGATATTCATCGATAACTCATATTGTGATTTCATTAAACCTGCCTCGTCCTACTTGTCATATTTATTCAAGCCTGATCCAATATATAACTCTAATGTTCGACCCCGCTGGGGTCGTAAATTTATTTTAGGACGACATACTATATACATTTGACTCCCTGCGGGGTCAGTAAGCAGGCCAAATAATCCTGAAGGGATTGAACGTTTATGGAACGGATATGCGATCATCTCCAGGCGACCCCGAAGGGTGTCGAACCAATACGGGTCAATCTCGTTTGTGGGAATCATGACAAAGCCTGTATGTTTAAAATAAAAAGCCAGAAGGAATCATTTCAACCACTTGTCAAACCAGTCGAAAGCTTCTGATTGCATCTTCAAATCAAATTTGTGAGGGCCGGGATGGAAAGAGGTCTTATACTTGTTCGAGGCGTTGGCCTTCAAATAAATTTCACCCAGGATTTTGTCAGCCTGTTGCATCTCGGATAAGGTGAAGAGGTTATCTTCGACATCATTAAGTACAAGCGTAGGGAGTGGAGCCCTCAGGCCCAATATTTCAGGAAAGTCAAGCTCGTTGGGAAGCAACGGGGCATACGTCATCCAGGTGTGATTAATTGACTTGTTCAATACAAGGTCTCGCCAGGTTGTCATAAAACCAACGCAGACGGCACACTTAATCCGTTCATCGAGCCCTCCCATAAAAGCAGTGCGCATTCCCCCGCCCGATAGTCCGCCGCAACCAATGTTCAAAGCGTCAACATCCTCGCGGGCGCATAGGATATCAAGAGCCTTTTGATCCTCTGCAATGAATACTCCCGGCCAGGTAGTTCCTGCACTAAAAAGCGATCTGGCCATAATATGTTCATGTTGTCCGGCCCATGTGTTGTAGGCGTTGATATTTTCCAGCTTCTCAGGATCGAGATCATTTAAACCATTGCGGGTAGGTTGAGGCACTTCTGATAGGAGCACCCTGCGACTTTCAAAAGGAAAGGCATCAGACACCAGCACGACGTAGCCTCTCTTTGCAATTTCATTCGCC
>JAYVRH010000693.1:0-11442 GCA_043776495.1 Cyclobacteriaceae bacterium | reverse complement strand
CTCACATCATCCGAACTGTTTTGCATCTTGGTTAGAGAAGTGACTCCGGACACAAACTTGGACTGCTTCAGGGTTGCTTCAGCAATCTTAAGGAGGCCCCCTCCCATTACCGTCGACAGGTTGGGCATCATTTTCTTATCCAACTCCCCGTTGACTTTAAAGTCTGTAGAAAAATTTCCGTTTACAAATCCTGCAATAGGAGCATACGTTTTCACCATTGAAAATGAATTGGATGCCTTCTGGATATTCAGGTTTTCAATTTTCAGCGCCATATCATATTTGGGATGTTTTATATCCTTTGCATTGTACGAACCGTTCACTTCAAAGGCGCCGCCCAACATATTAAATTTCAATCCGCTCATGTTGGCAATGCCATTTTTTAAGATCACGTCACCACTTGCATTGGTCATGACATAGTCCATCATTTTCACTGTAGCCACGGATGATCTTAGCGTAAAGTCAATATTCTCGGGAATTGGGATCACGCCGAATGAAGCGGTATCCGTTGCGGTGGTAGTACCCGTATCAGTCATGAATTCATTGAGATCAAGCAAATTCGAACTGAAATTTACGGTACCACTTATCGTCTCATTACTCAACGCATAACCAATATAGTTGGTCACGATCCCTGTGACGCTAAAATCACTCTTACCAATCGTGCCGTCCAGTTTGCTGAGTTCAATTTTTCTTGGATCGAAAGAAGCATCGGCTTGTGACAATGTAACAGCGGGCATGTCTTTTGTGAGATACTTGAAGTCGCGCAGGGAAGCGGTACCGCTGGTAGGTAGTTTATCATACCGCTTGGCATTCACATCCGACATTTTACCCTTTGTTTCAAAATTTGCTTTGATTTTCCCGGTAATCGTCATGCCCGCCAGAGGAAATATTTTTGTCATCTTTTCAAGATCTGCGCCTCCGTTGGCCTTTAGGTCCCAGGTGTAATCGTCCAGGTTTTGGAGAAGCAGGCTGGCAGATAGTTTCTCACCATCGAGCATCATGGAAAAATCACTTACTGCGATCACTGTCTCCGCCATCTTACCAGAAGTATTTTTGACAGTCGCGTTCATCTTCAAGTCCTGCAACGGTAGGGGAAATTGTGACGCTTTCACATAACCATCTACCAGCGACATGGATATATCCACCGTTGGAATCGTTTTCTTAAGGCTATCGTATACACCCTTGGCGGACGCGTTCACAGAATAAATTCCTTTCATCTCCATACCTTCCATTGGAAACATTTTGCCTAGTTCCGCCAGATCGAGTCTAGCCTTCAAGTTTCCGTCCATGCGATAGTTCTTAAGGTTTTGAATCAACATACGCATGTCGACCGGATTCGACCCAAAGTCCAGATGAAGCTTTTTGAGGTCGACCACGGTGTTATCAATAACTCCATCTTTATTGTCAATCAGCAAGTCCATGTTAATGTTGTTAACCGCGGTCGGCAAGTCAGGGTATTTGAACATAGCGTCTTTCACTTTGAGGTCAACATTAAACGAGGGCATTTGCTTGTCGCTGTAGGTGCCTTTGACAAAACCAGCAAAGATGAGATCACCTTTCGTTTCGATGCTCTTAAAATCCTTGGTGTACATCCCAGGCACCAGGGATAACAAACTCTTGAAGGTATTAGCCGGACTCTTGAATGTGATGTCCATTCCGTAGTTGTCAGGATTCATCTTAAACCAGCCATCGAAGCTCATGGCAAAGTCATTGACCTTTGCAGTGTTTTCTTTGAAGGTAAATTTCGAAATGTTTTCACTGATGGAAATTACCGCATCTACCTCAGCGTGCTTGTTGTTGAGAAATTGCATTTTACCCATGGAGGTGGTCACGGTGTCCGCCACGGTATGGGTCTTTAAATCGAAAACATCTTGTGTGAAGTCTCCGCTGCCGGAGTGGTTCAATCCCCGCAATGACAAGAAGAAAGGAATCGACTTATCATCATACTCAACCTGTCCGTTGGTTATTTCCCAATGATCAATCCCAAATGAAAATTTGCTGAGCTCATCGGGTGTTTTCACAGTATCAGTAGAAGGGAAGGTGATGTCATAATTCGCACGGCCATCGGACAAGACCGCGATATTAATTTGAGGTTTTACAAGTGTGATGCCCTTCAAACGAAGTTGGTCGCCAAATAAAAGATCTTTTAAGTTAACCTCTACATCGAGTCGCTCGACTACAAACAGAGGTTGCCCTTCAAATGGAGCCCTGTTAAAAACACCAAGTTGCTTTATTTCGACAGTGACATTGGGAAAATTTCTGAAAATGGTAAGGCTAAAGTTATTGACGTCAAATAGAACATCCGCATTTACGTTTTTCGCAATTGCTTTATCGATGGCTGCTTTGATGTCATCCTTGAAGACAATTGGTAGAACAATGGCAGCCGCCGCCAGTACCAATAAAAATATGACTAGACCAATCACTGCTTTCTTCAAGATTTTCATTGCATTATTATTTATTGGAATTAATATGCTTCATGCCATGATCCATGGCTTTTTGATTCAAAAGATTTGATGACAAAAATACAAATTAGTTGCTGCAACCCCTGCTACAACAGCGCATACAAATCATGAAGATTTCGTTAAAACCACTTCAGCAGGAGATCCACGATCCATTTCATCCTTCTGGTGTAGGGGGGATGAAGTAAATAGGCCCCTGACCATCCCCGCTTTTGACGGAGCAAAGGCTTTTCATTAGAAAAAGCAAGAAAACCATAGTGCCCGTGGGATTTGCCAAGGCCGCTGTTATTTACGCCTCCAAAAGGAAGGTTCGGATGGCTGAATTGTAAAAGACACTCATTGATGCACACGCCGCCCGCAGAAGTATTTTGAAGAATGTATTCAGTAAACGCGGTTTTCTGGCTGAAGATATACAATGCCAACGGCTTGGGTAGCCCGTTTATTTGTCGAACTATTTCTTCTTTGTTTTTGAAAGTTAGAACTGGCAAAACCGGGCCAAAAATTTCCTCTTCAAGAATTTTAGATCCTGCCTCTACATTCGTGAGAATGACAGGTGCCATGAGCCTCGTTGTTTCATTAATGGTGCCCAAGATCTCTGGTTTAGCTCCGCGTTCTATAGCATCCTGTAGCATGAAATGAATGCGGTGGAAATGCTTTTGATTCACGATGCGCGCATAGTGAACAGAGCTTTCATCTATCATTTTGCCATCACCGAAAAGAATCTTCACTTCATTTTTTAAATTATCAATGAATTTCTCTTTTACCGACTCGTTGATCATCACATAGTCCGGTGCGATACAGGTTTGTCCATTGTTTAGAAACTTTCCGAAAGCAATGCGTCTGGCCGCATCCTTGAGATCGGCAGATGCATCAATAATTGCTGGTGATTTTCCTCCTAACTCCAGCGTGACTGAAGTCAAGTTTCGTGCTGCGGCTATCATCACAACTTTGCCAACGGAAGGGCTTCCAGTAAAGAAGATATGATCAAAGGGGAAATCCAATAACGCTTTAGAAACCTCAGCACCGCCCTCCAATACGCTCACCACATCTCCTTCAAAAACTTCCTCTGCCATTTCCTTTAGAAGCCTGGAGGTTGATGGAGTCAGTTCCGATGGTTTAATAATTGCTGTGTTCCCGGCTGCAATGCATGATACAAGTGGACCCATACACAAGTTGAATGGAAAATTCCAAGGGGCTATGATTAAACAAACACCTTTCGGCTCATAGCGGATTTCAGAACGGGTGCCGATGTAAGAAAGTGTAGCATCAATTTTTTTTGGCCGGGCCCACTCCTCAAGATGCTTTAGGGTGTGGCGCAACTCCGCGAGCACCGGGTAAATCTCCGTTGTATCAACTTCGAGAAGTGGTTTGTTAAAATCGCCATGTACTGATTTTTTGATCCTTTCACGATTGGCATGAACCCATGCCTCAAGCTTCCTCAATCGGACAATTCGATTGGCCAGAGGCTCCATGCGCAGGTCCAGGCTTGTTTTTTTTTGCCTCGCAAAGATCTGAGCGGCGCTTAATGCAGATGGCCTTTTTGCCGTGATTTCCATCGATCTAGGGCTTTCAATCTAAAAATACCTCTTAAAAGTACATCCACCTAATGTTACTCCCATGTTAAGGATATAGGATATATGTTACCGCTATGTTAATTTTATTACTGATTTGTTAACAATCGAATTGAGAAAAGTTCCTGTTATACTGCTGCTTCTAGTTAGTTTTGTCGCACAATCGCAAACTGACCTCGCGTCATTGCTGGCAACTTCTGCCACGAAAGTCCCCGCGAAAGAACAAGTTCAGGAACGGCTGCGATCCTTCATTGAACCCCTATCATCCTCCCATCTATCTGGTCAGCGCCTCCTTCGAAAGACATTTAATAGAGTGCACGCTACCTTTCTAAAAAAGTATGTGGCCTACTCTGACTTTGACAAAGTCTTTTCAACTGGCCAATATGATTGCCTTACTGCCACTGCCCTTTTCAGTCAGGTACTGGATCAACTAAACTTTTCCTACGACATCATTGAAACGAATTACCATATTTTCGTTATCGTCAATACTGAGAATGGTGAAGTGTTGCTCGAAACAACTGATCGTTTCGGAGGATTTGTTACGGATAAGAAAGAGATAATAAAACGTACAGGAGATTATCGCAAGAATGAAATTACCGCTAATTCCAATAACTTTATTTATCTGTACTCTTTTAGACTATATCAAAAAATTACACCTGAAAAACTGACTGGGCTGTTGTATTTTAATCAGGCTGTGAAAGCCTATAATCGACACGACTGGATTGTAAGCTCAAAATTATTAGAGAAGTCTAACGCGTTGTATCCTTCTTCACGTTGTGAAGAGTTAGGCGCTATCCTGATTCAGACTGTTTTGGAGACTTCCATGGAAGAAAAAGAAAAAACGGACTGCTTGTTTCATCTCAAGAATTTCTGGATAAAGAAATCGGAGACCCTAGCCTCCAACTAATTCTCAATAATCCGCGCTTCTACCCTTCTGTTTAACTTGTGCGCCTCTTCCGTGTTCTCTCTGCTTAGTGGCAATGTCCCTCCAAAAGCTTTGGTCTTCACTTCGTGCTTCGCCACACCTTTTGAGAGCAAGTAATCCCGCACTGCATCTACACGTTGCTGGGAAAGTTTGAGATTCAGTTTTGCATCTCCTCTTGTATCGGTATGCCCCTCAAGCTGAATGACCATGTCGGGATTTTTGCGGATCATCTCTGCCACACCGTTTAGCTCAGGATAGGACTCAGGGCTGATTATTGAGGATCGCTGTTGAAAGATCAAGGCATCGAGGCGAATCACTTTCCCCACTTCGTGGGTTTTGTGAGTCGCTGCGACTGCTGCAGGGACAACAGGGTTGACGGTAGTGACCAATCCCAGAGGTATGTCCTGAACTACTTTCCGATCTCCATTTGCTGTCGCTGGATCAAGCGTATACTTGGACTGTGCGAAACCGGCTGCCTCAATAATGATTGAATACTTTGCATTACCGTACAATGGAATTGAGAAGCTGCTTCCGTTCAACATGCCGACGATATTCCCATAGGGCAGGCTTTGGTAAAAAATTTTTGCTGAAACGGGTTCTTTTGTTTCCTGATTAAATATTTTTCCCACCGCATAGATAAGTGTGTCCTTCTGTTGCGCTTCTGACGGAAACGAGATGAGGGGCCACACGATCAACAGCAAAATGATTTTCTTCATCATCATTAGAGTTTGATAATTTTAAACTCAACCCTTCTATTTTTGTCGCGACCTTCTTTTTTGTCATTCGACTCAATGGGTTTCGTCTCTCCGAAGAATACAATCGAAATTCTATCAGCACCAATTCCTTTGTAGACAAGGTATTTTGCCACTGCTTTCGCCCGCCATTCAGAGAGCCATAAGTTATATTGTTCTGGTCCGGTTGAATCAGTGTGCCCGGCTAGTTCTATGGTCATGGTACTTTTTTCTTTCATCAAATCGACTATTCGATTAAGTTCGGGATACGATTCAACCTTCAGCACGGCCTTTTTGAAATTAAAGAAAATATTATTGAGTGTAATTTTCGCATCTGGCTCAATCACGGTAATTGCAATTGGCGCAAGTTCTATTGGCGTAAGTCTGATGTCTCTTGTTTCCACCGATCCATCTATAGTTACCATGGTCAGGTCCAGGTTTTGGTTTTCCGAAATATGCCCTTCTGCCTGCGCTCTCACGCCATAATTTTGTCCCCCAGGCAGATGAATTTCGTATGCACCTGTTTCCGGATTTGAATAAACGATGCCTACCTCTTTTCCATCTGGCAGTCTTTCATAGATAATTTTCGCACCCACAGGCTTTCCAGTCTTCCCATCGATCAATTTTCCTTTCACAATCACGACAGGTTCGGGATTCTTGTAGATGGGCAGTTTTACCCGGAAAATGTCTGCATTATCATCTGTCAATGCCCTGGAGTAATATGCAAACTCACTAGTCGAAGGGATGTTGAAAAAGAGGTCATCCAGCTTTGAATTAATATCCGGGCCCATGTTTTGAGGCTCGGACCAGTTGGTCCATGTATCATCCAGGCGCTTAGACATATACACATCCGCCCCACCATAACCACTAAATCCATTCGATGAGAAGTAAAGGGTTTGATCGTCGGAAGCAAGGAAAGGGGCCGACTCCTCATTAGCGGTATTAACAACAGAGCCCAGATTGACCGGTTCTTTCCAGGTGCTGTCGTTTTTCTGAAAGCTTACATACAGATCCCTTCCTCCTCTGGAATCCTCACGCTCAATTGACAATAATAAAGTCTTTCTGTTATTGGCAAGAAAGTAGTTTGCCTTTTCATTGAAGTTGTAGTCATTTTCGATGTTGATTGCCATGGGCTTTGTCCAATTTCCATTCATGTTGGTACTCATGGAGACACCCGCCAACATCTTCCCGTTAGGCAAATATTTATTCCCCAATACTAAAACAGATTGACCATCGGGAGTAGAAGCAACCGCATTGACAAAATTTGGCCCGGCATTGTTAAACTGCGGGCCCATGTTTTTAGCCAATGCCCATTTGCCATCGGGTTTTAATTCTGAAAACCAGATGTCTTCTTTATCTTTTGCTCCCCCCATATTTTCCGGGTGGTTTTTCCGAGAGAAATAAAGGGTCTTTCCATCAGGAGAAAGTAGTGGATTCAATTCGCTATAATCGCTATTTACGTTTTTGTCCAATTGCTCAGAAACCAATCCCCTGCTGAGGAGTTCTGGCATAGATATGTCAGCGATGATCGGAATATTTACATCTGAGATTGCTACTGCATCAATCGAGAAATAATCGGGCAATGCCTCCCCATCAAATTCAAGTTTAACGGCTGCAACCTTAAATGTCGTTTTTTCTACAAATACGTTGAGTAGTCGACCCTTGCTGGGTATTGGACCAGGATTAAAACTATGGATCAAATGCTCCGTACCATTTTCTTCATAGATGTAGAGCTTGAAGAGGGCACTCGGATTGTGCGACTCCGCAATGGCAATTTGTTGTATCTGAATCGGGTTGCTATAGCCAAGTTTGAGGAACTCCAGCCTCTTGGGTTTGTCGGGTGTCCATGCATTTGGGTTCTGACCACCGGCAGGCATCACGTTTGGTTTGCCCAATGCCTGCTCCGCTGAATATTGAACAGGCGTCAATTCTGAGGAGAAATCAATGACCTTGGAGGCCCATTGCACTACCTGACTTTGCCCCTGGTGCGCTAAGAGCATTAGGGCCAGAAGTGGTGATAAATATCTCTTCATGCTTGGAGCTAATTGGGGTCTGAAATCAAAGGTTAAACATAATTAAAATTCTTCCTCTTCGAAATAGGGGCCAAAGATAGGTTTTTTAGTCAAGCGAGGTCTTGTTGAACAACAAGAAACCAATATGTAGCAGCACTCCGAGCGGGTTTTCCTTGTCATTGTAGTAGTTAACGCTTAAGCTAACTGGGCCCACCGTGGAATGCAAGACCAGGCCTGCTGTTCCAGTAAAGTATATTTTGGTGAGCTCACTTTTTAGAACTGGCTCCTGATCTGACCCCTTGGTGATACTTTCCAATGGTTTAAAGAGGTATCCCTCCAACCTGAAATCAAGGTTCTTGCGCAATGAGAAAACATTACGCCATCCTCCGGCTACAAAATTAAAAGAGCGAAAATTTTGAAGCAAAAGCGTGCGGCTATCCTGAATTGGGAAGAACCCCGGAGCATTAATGATCGTTCCTTCATAGGTAAGGAAGAGTGGTTGATTGGAGAAAGTGGCATGTAAGTAATATCCCGAACTATAGATTCCTTTTCTAAAGTATTGTTCCATAATTAACGATCCTCTTATCCAGTTCCTGCTTTCCTCTTGGGCCACGCCCTTCGTAAGTGTAGATGTTGAGCCGGGTGTCGTCTCCTCAACGAGATCAAAATAATCTACAGCAAAATAATAGGACTTACCTGTCGACGCATACTGTTTGCGATTCAGGGTGTTTGAAGAGACATTCAATCCATAGCGTCCCCCGGTCAGAAGAAGTTCGTCAAGCGTATCGGTTGCGACCAATGCACCAGAGTTGATATACTGATCATTGTTACTGATAAAGGATGCCAGCAATGACACTTTGTACTGTTTGCCCGACGGCAAGTTCATACTGACTCCAACTTTACGATCAATTCTATCAAGAATGGTAGAATTTGCTTTTTGATTGATGATGTCGCTAACCTCGGCAAAATTCCAATTATTGAAAGTGGCTTCCGGCTCAAGGTAAAACTGGCCAATACTCGGGAAATCCAATCGGGCCTTAGCTTGAATTGATTTATAAAAACTTCCTGTATAAAAATTGATATTGGCATGTGTGAGGATTCGATTGAAATAATAGTAATTCAGCCCAAGGAAAATATTACTGATGTTCCGTGTGGCAATTACCCCACCAAAGTCTACCTGAAAATTATTGCTTGGACGCCGTGCCAGCTGAAAGTTAAAATGCTTTGTATTTGAATTGAATGAAAAGCTCGGATAAACATTTCTGAAATAGTCTTCCGAAACCAATCGATAATATCCCGTTTTCACATCATTAAAGAAAAGAGGTCGCTTGCCCCTTTTGAAAAACCGGTTGATGTAGTGCCGCTGGTTTTTGTTAAACCCGCTTGCGATAATGCTGTCCACCAGCAGGGGGGTGGTTCGGTCATTGAATTGATTGCGTGCAAGTGCTACATCTTCACAAGCCCTTCGGGAATTAACTTTCGCTTTTATCTCTGGCATCATTCTCATCGTTTCAGCATAGCCACTATCGATGAGCGCTTTTGCCTTCGCAAAATCAAGGCCAGTAAATGATTTAAGATTCGGTTGAATGTAAACGCCAGTGGGTGGCACTTCTTTGGGATCTGACTTGTCCAGCAAAAGATAAAGCAGTGACTTGGAAATGAGTTTATCATCTTCATCTCTCGGATACTCATCATAAATTTTGCTTGAGACGTTGCAGCCAATGACTACATCGGGTTGAAATTCTTTTTGAGCAACGTCAACGGGAAAATTATTGTATACACCACCATCAAACAGATATTTTCCATCCACCCGGATGGGATTATAGAAAAATGGCACGGTGAGTGTTGCACGGAGTGCATCGCTCAGGGAGCCCCTTTTCAAAATGACTTCTCTTTGAGTAAAAATTTCAGCCGCTACAACACGCAATGGAACGAATAGGCTATCAAAATTTCCTTTGGCAATGGCAGAAGGTTGAGCCATTTTTTCTGCCATTGCGAAATTCAGAGACAGATCATTGGCGATGCTGGTATTGAGATTTAAGCTAAAAGCCGAATCAAGCGACAGGTTTAGTTTTACAAACGATGGGTGTGGGTCACCTTTATTGAAGTAATAGTTGTAGCCATCTTCGAGTTGTCCGTTGATCCATCTCGCAAGGTTATCGGCCAGCATTGTTTCCTCAATCTGCTGAGGACTCATACCAGAAGCATAACAACCAGCGATGATGCCACCCATCGATGTTCCAACAATACAGTCGATGGGAATTTCATTTTCTTCCAGCGCCTTCAGTACTCCGATGTGAGCCATCCCTTTTGCCGCACCACCACTCATGACCAATGCCACTTTCTGTGCCTGGCCGTGCAAGCTGATTAATAATAATGAGATGAAAAGGACTTTCCTCATTCAGTTACTAAAATGTTCATTACTTGAGCAACCATATTCTTTGTCAAAAGTTTATCTCTATCAGTATCATGACTAACTGTATGCCTACTAAGCTACGTGGTACACTGTATCAGATGAAAATTATTATTTATTAGTAGTAAATAGAAAATAGATTGTCAGTTTCTCGCCACAATGATTGGTGGTTCAGGAAGTGCAATCAGATCAAGTCGCTTCATTATTTTCACTTTTACTTCTTCAAAATGGGGAGTGAATTCGGATTTCACCGGCTGCGTGGGTGGCAGTTCAACCCGTAAAGCATCTACTTGAACCCCATTCCGCCAAAAGCGATAGCATAAGTGAGGTCCCGTTGCCAGGCCGGTGCTTCCAACAAAGCCAATGGTTTCGCCTTGTCTTACTCTCACACCCGTTCGCATGCCAGATGCAATCTTCGACATGTGAAGATATTGAGTGGTATAGGTGCCATTATGACGGATCTTAACATAATTGCCATTGTTGCCATTGTATTGCGCTTCCAAAACAACGCCATCACCCACGGAACGAATGGGAGTGCCTGCAGGAGCAGCAAAATCAGTACCTCGATGGGCTCGAACCACTCTTGCAATGGGATGAAAGCGTCGAAGATTGTAGCGCGAACTGATTCGTGTGAATTCAATTGGGTATTTTAACAATGCTTTTCTAAGGCTTTTACCATCCTCGTCAAAATAATCGAGGCCTTCACCCTGATCAAAGGGAACGGCATAATAGGGATGATTAAAATGTTCGAAGTAGATGCCTGCTATCTTTCCGATCCCGATTGGTTGGCCCTCCACCTGTTGCTCCTCATAAAAAAGTTTGAAGCGATCACCCTTCTGTAGTCGCTGGAAGTCTATTTGCCACGCAAAAATATCCACAAAACGATTGGTGAGTTCATGCGAGATTCCCAGTTTCTCAATTGTCTCAGAAAGGCTTGAGCCAATGATGCCTGCCACTTCTTTTTCCAGCGTAATTACCTCACGGTGTCTGGCCTCCACGCGCATAGAGTCTTTCAAGTGAAAAATATAATAGTCGATGGGACTCGACTCATAAATCAGCGCTCGAACTGATTTGGCGGCGTCATGTTCCGCAATGAGTGTATATTTTTTATTTGCGGAAATTTTCCTGAAATCAAAGGTCTGGCGCGGCAACAGACTGAATTGGTGCTGCACACGAGGAGGAACATAGTATCCGTCCAGCAGATCGGTAAAGTTTTGATTTCTTTTTACTACATCTACTACGACGTGCAAATCGTTGACCACCATACCGTACAAAACAACAGGCTTCTCGATTTCTATTTCCTGACGTTGAACAGAGTCTTTGGCAAAATCAGC
>JAYVRH010000692.1:0-3321 GCA_043776495.1 Cyclobacteriaceae bacterium | reverse complement strand
TTCCCTTCTTCATCTTATTGCCACTCCTCGGGTTTGTCATCAGCATGTTGATACCAGCCAGCAAGGAAGATTTCATCTCATGGGGGGCCTTCAGCACTGTAGGTCTTCATTTGGTTGGCATCACTCTTTTTTGCTGCTTGTGGCTGTTCAACAACCACCCCACGCTCAACCTCAAAGATCTCGTATTGTACGAGACCGATGATTATTCCTTTTTTATTGATTTCTATTTTGACAAAATCACCGCCACCTACATGATGGTGGGTGCTATTCTCACTTTTCTGGTCACCATCTACAGTCGCTACTACATGCACCGGGAAAGCGGATACAAAAGATTCTTTAATACGATCCTGTTCTTTTACCTCGGTTACACGATTGTCGTATTTTCAGGTAACATCGAAACCCTTTTTATCGGCTGGGAAATTTTGGGCATTTCGTCCTTCCTGCTCATTGCCTTCTACAGAGATCGCTATCTCCCGGTAAAAAATGCAGTGAAAGTATTTTCCATCTACCGCGTAGCAGACGTGGGGCTGATCCTTGCCATGTGGATGAGTCATCACTTATGGCATGAGAATATCACATTCCTGAAGCTGAACAATTATGAGCTGGTGAATACCCAGCTTCAGTCCCATACATGGATCGGCGTGATGATTTCACTGGCGATCCTCATCTCTGCTGCTGCAAAGTCAGCACAATTCCCATTCTCCTCATGGTTGCCCCGCGCCATGGAAGGGCCAACACCTTCAAGCGCCATTTTCTACGGCAGCTTGTCGGTTCATTTAGGTGTCTTCATTCTCCTCCGCACATTCCCTTTCTGGGAGCATCAACTTTCAGTAAGAATCATCATTGGGCTCCTTGGATTAACGACCAGCGCCATGGCCGCAGGAATCGCCCGAGTGCAGTCATCTGTGAAGAGCCAGATTGCCTACGCCTCCATCTCTCAAATTGGTCTGATCTTCATTGAAGTCGCCGCAGGTTTTGAGACGCTCGCCTTGTTTCACTTTGCGGGGAATGCCTTCCTTAGAACTTATCAATTATTGGTTTCCCCTTCCGTGGTGAGCTACCTGATCCGGGAGCAGTTCTACAATTTCAAACCTCGTCAAGAGACCATAGAAGATTCGCTCCCCAAGAAGATCGAATACTCATTTTACCTGCTGTGTCTCAAAGAGTGGAACCTCGATGCGCTCATGTATCGCTACCTGTGGAACCCATTGAAATGGCTCGGCAGGCGCCTGGATTTCCTGACGCTCAACAGGGTGTTGTACTTCGGCATACCCGCTTACCTGGCAGGACTTTTTATTGTTTACAATCAAGAGCTGTTCCCCGAAAACATTGAAAATCTGCTTCCTTACCTTTTCTCCGCCGTTGCACTGATCATGGTTCTGAAGGCCTTCACCGAAAGGAAACAGGCCCGCATGAGCTGGCTCCTGGTGGTGATGAATCACTTCTGGATCGCGTTGGCCATTGCCTTTAACGAGCAGTTCAGCTTCAGCCAGGTTCACTTATACCTGAGCGGCGTCGCAGTGGCTGGTATATTGGGATTTATGTGCCTTCGCTGGCTGCGCGCGCATGAAGGTAGCATTGACCTCGATCAGTTCCATGGGCATTCTTACCGTCATCCCAAATTTGCTTTGGTATTTCTGGTTGCGTGCCTTGGGGTTTCAGGATTTCCCATCACACCGAGTTTTATTGGAGAAGACCTCATCTTCACTCACATCCATGAAGACCAGCCTGTATTGGCCACCATGGTTTCGCTGAGTTTCATCATTGACGGGCTCTCCATTATCCGGATCTATGCCCGTGTCTTCCTTGGGCCCCATGTGAAGTCTATTTATGAGATGGCGTACAGGTCGTCCTGATAAACTGTTGTTGGTGACCTGATGTGAATTTTTGAAATGGATCAAACGTAGCTATTATTATCCACAACTAATTTGGATGGAAGCATCCAAACACCAACAACGGATAGCGGTTGGATTCCAATTTCATTTTCCTTCATTACTAAATTGTAATTATGATAACTATTCATTCTTACGCATCTCCGCCTTGCGCATCGGCATGCTATCGATTAATGCGAACAAAGTTTTGGATTGCACAACCGTAAAAGACCTCAACTTCTCTCCACCATCTTTACCGATCAGGATGATAGCAAATTGATCGGGCTTGATATCATATTTTTTATGAAACGTACTCCCCTCATGATGTGTGTAGATCACAAGATCGCGATCGGTCAAGGCAATAGAATCTTGCTTTAGTAAGTCTAGCTGCTTTTTAAACTCTGGCTGGTTATCCCCAAAAATCAACAGCTGGCGCTGATCTGATTGCATGCCTATTGAAAGTATTAGAAGTAGAAATGAAATCACGTCTAATAAACCAACATGGGTGCTAAATGTTTAGCAAACCTGCCCAAACAGATAGTCTCATGGCTTCATGAATTTCAAAAAATAAACCCAGTCCTCCTTCAGCAAATCATGTCCGCCGTTGCGGAGGTGATAGCCACAAGAACCCTCCAGCGTCGGCTCGTTGGCTGCTGGCATGTGATCTGGTAAATTGGTGGGCAGGCCCAGAAACTGATACACTTTCTCAGCTTCTTTCAACGCGATGAACTCTCCCGGTGGATCTCCCCAACGATCGTCCTTCGCATTGCCGACATACACGTGTCGCGGAGCGATGGAGGCTACAAGCCAATGTTGGTCAAATGGTAATGTATCGATGCTATCCTTCCCATTATAGTTATTGTAGTTCGAGGAAAACCAGTACGGGAACCCTTTGTTGATTTGAGCGATGGATTCGGCCCCGGCAGCATGATGGAAATTCAATTTAACTCCCGAGTTGCCAGACTCGTTCACGAATGCGTAGTTGACCCTTTGATCATTCGCTGCACACCAGAGTGCAGCCTTGCCCGTGCGCGACTGGCCCACCACCGCGATGCGGGTCGGGTCGGTAAAACTTTGGCTGAGGGCAAAATCAATCATCCGGGAATAGCCCCAGGCCCAGAAGGCAATGGCGCCGGTCGACCCGGGATCCATCCCATAGAAATCCTGGGCCGCTTTTTTGAAAAGGGCGTCATCGTCGGGAATGAAATCTCCAATGCAGGAGGTGATCACCGCACATCCATTGTCTATAATCGTTTCAATCGGAAACCGGTGGCGGTAAGAACCGCGTGCTTCGCCGTTCTGATAAAGTTTGCTGGCAGAGGGCCGAACCAACGCATCCTCCACCAACGTGTGGTTGCCATAATTCAGTAAGGTAAAGACGGGGACTCGGGATTTTTTCGCATTGGCTGGATAGTACATCAGCAAATCAACGGTTGTGCTATCCCCCTTT
>JAYVRH010000691.1:0-3327 GCA_043776495.1 Cyclobacteriaceae bacterium | reverse complement strand
ATATCCTCAACAGCACCTTGTTGAATGCCAATGATAAAATTGATTTGCTCACTGGAAGCTTTGCCAATGTGGCCGCCAACATGAATGCTTCTCTGGCTGAGCTGAGGCCGACTCTTAAGAACTTTGCTATATTATCAGATTCATTAAAGCAAATGCAACTCAACAAGACCATCGTCAAGACACAACAAACCCTTACCAGCTTGAATGAAACTCTGACCAAATTGAAAAAAGGTGATAACACCGTAAGCAAATTGATGACAGAAGATTCCCTCTATGTTAATCTGAACAGACTCCTTCTTAGAATGGACAGTCTTGTGGAGCACCTCAATAAATATCCAAAGCATTTTACTGCTCCCCTTGGAAAGAGTCGTAAGAAGGTACAGCGCGACCTCAGAAAGGAAGAAGAAAAGAAGGCTGCTGCCCAAAGGAAGAAGTAGTATTATCATCCAATCAAATGAATCTGGATTTTAACAGGAACGAAGACCTTTTCAAGCAGTTGTGTTTCCAGTTGGAAGCGAAAGAAAAGAAGCTCCGATTGGGGGGCGGTGAAAAGAAGATTGAAGAGCAGCATCAAAAAGGTAAGCTCACGGCACGCGAGCGAATTGCCTATCTAATTGATAAGGATTCTGAATTTTTGGAAATCGGCCTGATCGCGGGCGACGGGATGTACAAAGAACAAGGTGGCTGCCCTGGCGGAGGCGTAGTGATTGGCATGGGGAAAGTCAGTGGTAGACTTTGTATGATCGTGGCAAACGATGCCACGGTGAAAGCAGGGGCCTGGTTTCCCATCACTGCAAAAAAAAACCTGCGCGCCCAGGAAATCGCAATGGAGAATCATCTGCCAGTTATTTACCTGGTTGACAGCGCCGGCGTTTTCTTGCCCATGCAGGATGAAATTTTTCCAGACAAAGAGCATTTTGGAAGACAATTTCGTAACAACGCTAAAATGTCTTCCATGGGGATTGTCCAGATCGCTGCAATTATGGGAAGTTGTGTGGCAGGTGGAGCTTACCTCCCGATCATGTCAGATGAGGCAATGATTGTCGACAAAACCGGTTCTATATTTCTCGCTGGTTCTTACCTGGTGAAGGCTGCCATCGGTGAAGACATTGACAACGAAACCCTTGGGGGCGCCACGACGCATTGCGAAATTTCTGGTGTCACCGACAATAAGTTTCCCAATGACCAGGCTTGCCTCGATTATATCCGAAGAATCATGGATAAGGTCGGAAAGAAACGCGAGGCTGGATTCGACCGCAAGGAATCAAAAGCACCCAAAGAAAAACCGGAGGAGCTTTACGGGCTATTTCCTGCAGATCGTTCCAAGCCCTACGAAACACTCGATATAATCAAACGACTTGTAGACGATTCTGAATTTGATGAATACAAGGCGCTTTATGGCAAGACAATCATCTGCGGCTATGGGCGGATAGATGGGTGGGCAGTGGGCATTGTGGCGAACCAACGCAAAGTGGTTAAGACAAAGAAGGGTGAGATGCAAATGGGTGGAGTAATTTATTCAGATTCGGCAGACAAAGCGGCACGATTCATTATGAATTGCAACCAAAGAAAAATCCCGATCGTATTCTTACAAGATGTGAGCGGATTCATGGTAGGAAGCAAAGCAGAACAAGGAGGTATCATCAAAGACGGAGCGAAGATGGTCAATGCTGTGGCCAATTCGACGGTGCCAAAGTTTACAGTCATCCTTGGAAATTCATATGGCGCCGGCAATTATGCCATGTGTGGTAAGGCGTATGATCCGCGGTTGATCGTTGCGTGGCCAACGGCACAAATTGCGGTCATGAGTGGTGCTGCCGCCGCGAAGACGTTGTTGCAGATCAGGGTGAGCACATTGAAGGGCCAGGGCAAAACCATTGAGAAGGAAGAGGAGAACCAATTGTTGAAAGAAATTACAGATCGTTACAATGAGCAATTGAGCCCGTATTATGCAGCAGCCAGGTTGTGGGTCGATGCCGTCATAGATCCTGCAGATACCAGAAAATATATTTCAGTTGGTATTGAAGCAGCGAACCATTCTCAAATAAAAAGGTTTAATCCAGGGGTGATCCAGACCTAAGTATGGAAGACAAAGAAATTAAGGCGCTCATTTCTCTTCTTGACGATGAAGACAAGCAAGTAATGTCGCATGTTGAGGAGAGAATACTTTCAATTGGGAAGGACATCATTCCTTACCTAGAGAAAGAATGGGAGACCAGTTTTAACCCCACGTTGCAGTCCCGCATCGAGGAGATTATTCATACCCTCCAGTATGATTTGCTCAAAAGCCGCCTGCTTGACTGGTACCGTACCCCGGACAGAGATTTGCTTACCGGCATGTGGATCGTGGCGACCTATCAATATCCCGACCTTGAACTGGAAAAACTTAAGCAGGAGCTCGAGCAGATTTACTATGAGACCTGGCTTGAGTTTCGTCCTGATTTATATCCGATCGACCAGATCAAGGTGGTGAACAGTGTGCTTTTTAATAAGCTTAAATTCGGCGCCAACACAAAAAATTTTCATTCTCCTGGGAACTCCATGATTAACGTGGTGCTGGAAATGCGCAAGGGCAATCCTATTACGCTGTGTGTGATCTACATGCTGGTGGCACAGAAGCTGAAACTGCCTGTACAAGGAGTGAATTTACCCAACCTTTTCATCCTCACGTATAAAGACAATAACAACAATCAGTTTTACATCAACGCCTTCAATCGTGGTCTTATCTTCTCGCGACAGGATATTGAGAATTACATCAGCGAATTACACCTGGTGCCACAAAGCTCTTTCTTCGAGCCGTGCGACAGTCTGGAGATTATCAGAAGGGCGCTGCGCAACCTGATCATGTCATTTGAAAAAATGGGGGAGCATGCCAAAGCCGCAGAGGTTAAGCTTTTGCTGGTGGAGATTTCGGATGGTGGAGACCTTGGTGTTTAGCCGCTATTGTTTGAATCTTGAATTTTGAACGCCGAACTCTGAATATCGAAGTGGGACCCAACTTCGATATTGGACATTGGGCGTTTGAAATTTATGATTCAAATTGGTTGGAAATTCAGACTTCATTTCACGAGTGCCTTACCGCTAAAAAAGTGCAAGAATCACCAGTATTTAATTTTGCTTGTTCATTTTACTCCGGATTATTCTCATCGCCTTTTTTTTACCCTTGAGCAGGTCAAATTTGAATTTCGTGTTGTCATCCAGTTTTACAACAAGCTTACTTGCTACTACTATTATTGGGAATACTAAAAAGAAACCTCTTTTTACTTTGATGATTTTATCATATGAGATGGTAAAATCCTTTACCAGGAAGTTGAACCTATATAACTT
>JAYVRH010000690.1:0-11488 GCA_043776495.1 Cyclobacteriaceae bacterium | reverse complement strand
GCCACCGTGGTTCATTTCCTTCGGGGCAAAATCCTCCGTTGAGTTCCACAGCAGCGGATTGGTAGACAGTGACCGCCTGAAATAGCGATCGTAGGTCTTTGGATAAAAGTTCCGGGCAAATGTGTTCCAGGATGCCCACACACCCACTTCATCAGGCTTTTCTGTGGGACGAATATGGGTAAAGGCGTCTGGAAGAATCCCGCGACCAATCAGGTATGCAACCACCAATTGCTTTTGTAATGCTTTCCCATCAAAATAATCTTTAAGCAAGCGTTCGGCATGATAGCTCCCCTGACTATGCGATGCGATTACGATGGGTCTGCCCTGATTGTAGTTGTTCAGATAATATTCAAAGGCGGCCTTCACATCTTGATAAGCAAGTTCGAGGGCATTGGCTCCGTCTTGCTCGTTGGGAGTATAAAATGCATAAAGGTGTGCCTGGCGGTAATAGGGCGCATAAATTCTACAGGCACCGTTAAATATGCTTGCTTGATTTAGAATGGTCGAGGTTTGTGTTTGTTGATT
Source organism: Cyclobacteriaceae bacterium (assembly GCA_043776495.1). Taxonomy (GTDB): domain Bacteria; phylum Bacteroidota; class Bacteroidia; order Cytophagales; family Cyclobacteriaceae; genus ELB16-189. The sequence continues at coordinate 10,963 of JAYVRH010000690.1, read as the reverse complement.
GATTGCATCATCATGTACATCGGCATTCCACAGGTATTGGTTCTTTGGCTCGTCTGTAAAAATAGTGGGATGCACAAAAAAGACATCTGCATTGGCCGTTGACTGGAGATCTTTAAGATTTGATTTTTTTGGGATGCTATCGGCTGCATCTACTTTGTCGGGCAGAGAGGCCCAAGCCTCTTGCTTACTGTAGTTGGGAATGGTAGGAACTGGCGAACTGTTGAAGTTGGAATTAACGACATACATTTTTTTGCCGCAGGCACTGGCAAGAAGAATGAAAACAAATAGGATGATTACTTTTAGCATGCGCGAATTTCAATAATTCTTAGGACATAACCATTGAGAACATATGAAACCCATATAAACTAGGTTACCTAAGACGTGGAGGAAATCAAATCATTTTTTTTTGCTGATGAACCATGCCCACGCGATAAATAGGAATTGAACAGGGAGACGAACAAGCGCGGCAGTATGACTCCCGATCGATGGATTTTCCCTGAAAGCATCCCAGAGGTGCAACGGAAGAAAGAGCAGCATCAACAACAGTATTCCAAGCGCAGCATGCGGACGAAATTGTGGTACAAAAACACCTATTCCTAAAGCAATTTCTATGATCCCTGCCAGGTAATTAATGATTGGTTGAGGTAAAAGATCGGGAATGAAGGGAAAATATATTTCAGGTTTAATGAAATGGTTTACGCCGCCAAAAATCATGAAAGCCCCAAAGAGGAGTGTTAAAATGTATTTTGTTATTTTCATGGCGTTGGTTGAGCTAAGGACCCGGTTAACGATCAGGCGCAATTTAGAATAAACATCCTACTTAAATCAATAGCCGCGACCTATGCCGTGGCTATTGATTTATTCTAAGTATTGTAGGATTTTTAGTGAGGCCTGCCCAATTCGATCAGTTTCTCCAGGTCATTGTTAACCGATAATATCAACAAACAAGTGGCAGTGCAGAATACTGGACTTGTGATGCAATGATGCCCGCTCCAACTCCCGTCATCATTTTGAATGTTCAGCAGACGACCGCTGATGTTGTCATACCATTTCTTCCACGATTGATCTTTGCCAATGATCATACTTTCACCCGTTTGCAGATAACTGAGAAATTCTTCTCCACCATTGCTTCCAAAGCCATCCATCACATCCTGACGTTGTGCTTGCACTTTGGCGGATTGATAAACTTCATAGGCCGTCGAATATTTCAGAGCTTCATCTTTTCCAAATCCAATCTTTTCAAGGTTCTGTACACTTGGTTGCGCATCCTGAGCCAATCGGCCATCAAGCTTTGCTTTATTTATTTCTTCATCTGCGCGTCTTGCTTCCTTTGCACTGGCCCGCGCCGATCCTGTGACAGCGTAGAGCATCACACCCGCACCCATTTCAGTTTTTACGTCACCCGTTTTGGCGTCATAGTTGTTTTTTTGAAACTCACGGGCTCTATCCAATGCCTTGTTATCGACCTTGGCGCCCTGGCCCTGTGCGGCCTCGAGGGCATTGGTTGCAAATGAGGATTGTAACACACCCGCCCATCCGGAACCAACAAAGCTTCCGTTGCTATCCTGAGAGCGCTGGATCTTGCCGACACATAAATTGTTGGCTGATTTGACGCGCGCTTGGAGCTGTCCGTCGTGATTGAGATGACCATCCAGAAGATTGGAGAGAAATTGCGAAGTGAGGATCACGTCAATATTGGCACCAAGCTTGATTTGAATTTGTGTTCCGGTTTGGTCAGTAATATTGTGGCTATTTGGCGTGGAATTCTCAACCGCATTGAGCAGATAATTCACTGCATTTTTTAGTTGTAAGGAATATGGTCCCGTCCTGAGTGTGCTACCGCTTCTGAGCAAAGCCATTGCCACCATGGCGGTCGTTGCAGGGTCGGATGGAACCGCATGAGGATCCATCACATTTTGGCGGTTATGGCTCCCGGCACCCCAACCGCCATTGTTGGCTTGTGCCTGGGTGATCCATTCAAGGCCATGCTGAATGGAACTCAACGTTTTGGCCGAAGTAAAATAAATGAAACTTGAATCCGAAGACTCTTCACCCATGACGGTGCGAAATACACAGCCCTTGGGAATCGAACGGTACGTGCTTCGGTGTTTTTCTTTATTTCCTTTTCGAGAAGTAAAAGAGAGTGACATGAAGATGCCGACTGCGATGAACGCAATCAATACTGCTTTCCAGGTTTTCATACTGATGGGATTTAGTTGTTTTTGTATCAGGATGAAAAGGGGAAGGAGATTCCATAAAAAAACCTAACTATTTTTCGGTTTACACCTGACAGGTTTTTCGAAACCTGTCAGGTGTGATGGAGGTTGGTTAAGATTGCTTCAAACAAAAGGCAAGGAGGCTTCTAAGATCCTCTTCCTCATAAAAGTTTATGGGAGTTCGCTGCCTGGCCATCTGCGCGAGGTACCCCTCAATCTGTTTTTTGGATTTTGGAAACAACTTGAGGACGGAAGACTTATTGGCATGATGAATCTTTTCTTCGCGATCCATCAGGAAAAAGGAAATATCCCTTGAAAGAGTTACTACTTCCCTGTTATAAGTAGGATTAAGAGGAATGTATTCCAATGAAAATAACTTTTTGGTATTGGTTAGCTGGGGCTTTTCGGTATCCTTCAATACCGCGCGGCTCAAAACCCTCAACTTTCGTTGACACATGAGTCGTATGGAGTCATTTGGATTGCTTAGTATTTCGAAATAACCTTTACCGACATCATTGTAATAAAGATCTTTATCAATCAGAATGTATTTTACAATCTCAAAATTTGCCAGAAACACAGTGTCGCCCAGTTCACTGATCATCATGATTTGTTTGTAGTAAAGATTGTAGTTGAGTTTGATTGAAAAGGATTCTTTGTGTGTCGTATAGAATACATTACCGTCGCGATATTCAGGGTAGCGGTATTTCTCGTTCCAGGGGATAGATCCATATATTCTGGTAAATAAAACGTCAGCTTCACTTTGATAATCTAGTCTTTGTATGCCGCCGCCAGTTTGAGCCAGGGCCAGGTATGGAAAGCAAGACAGCAGAATGAATGAAAGAAGTTTCATGATGGAGCAAGTGCTAATGTAGGTCAAAAAGCCTACCAGGAGCAAAGTTTCGGGTACTTCAGATTAGGTCTACATTGCAAATCTCGCGGCCGCTTTCAGATTTAGAAGCACCAGTTAACGATTCACACGAATATTCCATCTAACTCGTCATCTGCCCTATAGCCAAGGTCAATTTAATAGCCACAGATTACACACCTGCCTGCCGAAGCGACTTGGCGCAGGCAGGGATTTTCACAGATGATTTTATCCGTGGTAATCTGTGCAATCTGTGGCAAATTAAAGATTCCAAATTCAGCCTGGCTCAAGTTAGAAATCAAGTTTTAGCTCCCAGGTCTTAGAATCTGCGCGACCTAAAATGATTCCTTTGCTGATGATGGAAGTGCCTTCCACCATCCGCTAGGTGCCAGACAATCGTTTTTTACTTAAATAGTTGGATTATTGGCAGGGTCCTGTCAAAGTCAAACTCCCATTTCAGCAATATGATGTTCGATATAATGGCCAAGAGCATCATCACCAGAATATGATATTTCAAATCCTTTTTGTCCAATGCTCCAAGGGCTGCGAGCACAAATGGGATGACAATCAGCACAATGGGAATCTTGGGATAAACGATATATCCGATGAGGGCAGCGGCAATGGTGATCAGATGAGATCTGACAAAAAGAGTCCTCAATCGCTCCTCATCGATTTCTAAAAAGGTGATCACCGCAAACATGACGGTTGCATTCAGAGGAAATAGGATGGGTGGACCGATAATTCCGAATCCTGATGTGCCAAAAAAGCTTATGACAAACTGAATTGTCAGTGGAATGCCCACGGATAATGTTAACAGAACTAAAACGATGCTGAATATTCTATTGACGTCTTCTATTTTCATTCTGGAAATTTTGCAGGGTAATTTGCAATTGTGTTCTTATTTACTTATCTGAAAATATTCAAGAATTTTTTCTGGACCCAGCCCGGCAGTAGGAACAATGATGGGTTCTTTATCCACCTGGAAGAGAATCAGGTTCCATTTAGGGAGGTTCTTTTTCCTGACATCCAATGCCCAGGTTCGTTGTCCTCTTAGCATAAGGTATCTACTTTCGGCTGTAATGGTCTTGAATCCCAATGAATCTATTAATTTCATGGCCTCTGCCTGATAAAAATTTCCATCATCCAGAATGGTCTCAAAGTTGTCGTCACCTTCAGTTTTCTTAAGATTCTCAAGTTGCTCTTCAGTTGGGAAAACAAAAATGGCGCAGGTTGAATCTATTGTTTGTAATTCATTCTCGCCGAAGTTTCCATCTGCCAAATAGCTCTCCAGTAGGAATAATTTATCATAATCGAATTCAGTTTCTGTCTGAACAGTTTCTGTCTGAACAGAATCAGCGGCTATGGAGTGGTCACTGGTTTCAGTACTGGAATTACTGCAACTCGAGAGAACTGAGTATGTGACCAGGACGAATAGATATTTTATTTTCATAAGTAGATAATCGCAAAGTTACTTAAAGTTGTAGATAGTATGGTGCTCGGAATGAATATGCGACAGTTGTGACTTACACTTTGGGCTTGGGCCCTCACAAAACTCAAAACAATGTCGGAGCCAATTTGTTAATGACTGCCTTGGTTTGAAAATGATTAAAGCAAAAGCCGCCCTATTAAACTGGGCGGCTTTCCAAAGTCAAAGGCTTTAATTAATCGCTTCTCCCTTTTCCAGTTTCTTCACCATTCCATCAATCGTAGTTTTAGCGGCAGGATCAGTTTCAATTTTCAATGCATCCTGAGCGAATTTTAATGCCTTTTTGATGTCACCGCTGGCGGAATATCCGCGGGCCATACCCATCAGCGCCACAGAGGATGTCGGATATCTCTTAAAGCCCGTTTCAAAAACCACCATGGCATCTTTGGCCCTTGTCTGCGTGATCAGCAACCTTCCGTAGTTCGCGATCTGACCAATGGTTGCATCGGGCAGGTTGATGGCTTCCTTCATCACAGCATCGGCATCATCTTTATTGCCCATGGCAGCAAGCACGTTACCTTTCGAATTGAAAAGCGGAAAATATTTTATGTTACGGGGAGGGTTGATAAATGCATTGACCCATCCCAATGCTTCTTCGAGGTTAATTTTATTATTGGCGCAAAAGTTGGCTGCCGCGACTGCATTTTGCCATGCAAACCCTTTTGGTCCGACAAACTCTTCACGCAATTTTTTCACATACAGGTCATTACCATTCGGTACGCTGATTTTGAATGGCACTGCAAGTTTCTCCCATTTCAATCGGGCTGTAGCACCGTTCTGCTGGCGGTCGGTAAATTCGTATGTAAGCCACTCATTGAATTCACATGGTGTTGATTTTACCGTCACTCTAAGTACATCATCAGAAGGTATATAGTAAAAGCTACCCCAGGCTGTGGCTACATTGGAGAAAATAACGACCCATTCTTCCTGTCCGGGGATCATGTGCAGACCATAGGTTCCGGCTTTCAGGCCTTTGCCTTCAACTTCTACATCATGCGAGAAAGTGATGTTTGTATTCTCATTGGCACCGGCCCTCCACGGAGATGGGTTTTGTTCTGAACTCCTTAGATTGTTCAGGTTGGTCAAACCGTAGGGCACCAGTTTTCCCCAGATTTCGCGACCGGCTACATCGGGACTGCTGTAGTTAATCGTCACTTTGACGAGCCCCATGTACTGGCTTACTTCACTTTTCTGATTGGCACCGCTGGGCGGTAATGTCATCTGAGACCACGATACAATGCTTGTCAGTACTCCCAAGGCGATGATGGCGGATTGCAAATGTTGTTTCATAAATGAGAATGATAAGTTGGAATTGCACGGAAGTAACGAATTAAAAACCAAATTCAGTAGAAGAATATGGGCAGTGGTTATTTTAATCGAGCAATGGAAAAAGGACCCAACATGAAGGCTGAATGCTAGGGTGAATCCATACGATGAGGTGCCATCACATCCGGACGGCCAATATTTGTGAAGCTAGACTTATCGGGAGTTATTTCTTATTCATTTCTTAATGAATTCGCGGGGTTTGCCCATGCTGCTTTTAATGATTGAAAGCTTACTGTAAAACCCGTGATCAACAAAATCAACGTGCATGCCTTTCCATACATCCATGGGCTAAGGGTGATGTGGTAGGCAAAATTACTAAGCCACTGTTGGGCCACCACATAGCTGATTGGGATGATCACCAGGAAAGCGATCAGCACCAACAAAAAGTATTTTCGGGTAAGCAGCAGGAGCAACGAATTGACACTTGCGCCAAAAATTTTGCGTATGCTGATTTCCTTTGTTCGTTGATTGACGCTGTACTCCACCAGTCCGAATAATCCCAGACAGGCCACCATGATGGCAAGGCCCGTGAAGATGGTAAAGAGTGTTGATAGCTTTTCCTCGGACTGGTACATCGCTTCAAAATTTTGATCAACAAATTGGTAGGTGAAAGGCCATTCCGGATCCAGTCGATCATATGTTTTTTTTAGGAAAGCAATGGTTCCTGACAAATCTTGCGGTTTGATGCGCAAGGCGAGTTTGAATGTAAAATCAGGCTCAATGACCATGACCACCGGAGTAACTTGTTCACGCAGGCTTTTGAAGTAGAAGTCTTTCACAACTCCGATCACAGTGCCTTTCTTTAACGAATCTGGATTGCTCCAATCCTTCCAGTGTAGTGATTTGCCAATCGCATTTTCGGAATTTTCAAAGCCATACACCCTTGCCGCTGTCTCATTAATAATAAAGCCATGCTTAACATCGGAAGGGTAATCCAGAGAGAAATCTCTCCCGGCGATGATTTGCATCTTAAGTGTTTTGATGTAATCGTGATCCACACAAAAAAGGTTGGCCGGCATGGTTTTGTTTGTGACGGGTTCAATAATATCATCTCCTGCCACGATGTCGCTGGGGATTCCAAATGCGATCGTAGCGCTGATAATGTTGGGGTGGCCCAGGAACTCTTGTTTTGTAGCTGTTTGATGCTGCAATTGTGCAGATCGCAAGGGAATCAAAACAAGTTGTTCTTTTGAAAAACCTAAGTCCTTATTGCGCAACAAATCATTTTGTGAAAGCACGATCATAGAGCCTGTGATCAAAAAAAATGAAAACATGAATTGCAATACAACCAATCCTTGGCGAAAAATTGCAGTATTGCCAGTGTTGCTGCTCTTGTTGTATAAAATTGCAACTGGGCGAAAGCGCGAAAGGTGAAAAGCCGGATAACTTCCTGCAATGATTCCAATCGCAATGCAAAAGAACACGACTGAAAATGAAATGATCGGGGTGAAGGGCAAAACCAATTCCTTCTGAGCAAAGGCATTCAAGGAAGGAAGGGTGAGTTCACAGATAAATAGAGCACACAGCAATCCTAACATCGTGATCAGGACAGACTCAGAAATGAATTGCGCAATGAGTTGATGCCGGTGGGCGCCCACCACTTTTCTAATTCCCACTTCTTTCATGCGCTTGATTGATCGTGCCGTCGAAAGGTTAATAAAATTCAGGCATGCAATGATGAGCAGGAGGGTAGCTGTAAAAGATAAAATGTGCACAGCCTGTGCGTTGCCATGTTTTGAAATATCCCACTCGAAGTTGGTGGAGTTTAAATAGATATCCTTTATGTTTTGTAGATGGGGAACGTAGGTAAAGCCTTTTGACTTTATTTGCGGATAAGCATATTTTTCTACGAACGCAGGGAATTTACTTTCCAGGGCTTTGGCATCGGTACCAGGTTTTAGTTTGAGGTAAGTAAAAAATTGTTGGAACTGCCAGTTTTCAAAGCGGTCTTGCTTCCAGCTTTTGGTTAATGTGGCAAATGAAATGAGATAGTTGATACGGAGATGAAAATGTTTTGACATATCAGAGAAAACAGCACTCACCTGAAAATTCTCTTTCCCAATTTTTATTGTCTCGCCCAACGCGTTTTTTTCGCCGAAATACTTTTGAGCCAGGGTTTTGGAAAGCGCTATGGTATTTGGTTTCTGCAAAGCATCTGTTGATGAGCCGGAAATGACTTGAATGTCAAGCATGTCGAAAGCGAGCGGTTCTGCATAGGCTCCATTGGCTTCCAGAATTTTCTGATCATTAATTTCAAAGAGTTTCTCGCCAAAGGTGTCCATCATTCGAAACGTACTCTCTATTTCAGGGAAGTCCTGTTGCATGTAGGTTGCGAAAGGAATGGGTACAATGGGATAATAATTGGTTACGCCGTCATCTCCCTGGCGGATATTGTAAACCCTGAAGGTCCGGTCCCCATCCGGATGATGGTCGTCGTATTTCCATTCATCCCACACAAAAAGAGCAATAAGAAAACAGGATGCAAGGCTGATGGTCATCCCGATAATGTTGATGATGGAGAAAAGTTTGTTCTTCATCAGGTTGCGGAATGCAATCTTGAGGTAGTTGGTGAGCATATCTTATCGAATTAGGTCTATAAGTTTTAATCCAAATTCGGTCCAATCTTTAAAAGCGGTTTTTGATTCACATTGGAGTCCGTCTTACGGCCGGCCGGTCGATTGCGGTCGCATGTGCGCGGGAGCGGTCGATGCTATGTTGCTAGACAACTGTGGTTTCTACTTATACAGGTCTTTGTAGGTAAGCTTGGAAATTGACTTCTGCCCTGACTTGATTACATTCAGATGTTTGAGGAGAACGATTCCCATCAAGGAAAATATGGTCATATAACCTGCACTAAAAATGATGGGATTGTAATTGGACAAACCCTCATAAGAGTAGACATCATAACCGAAAACAACCACTCCAAGCAAAATTGAAATGGTCAGATAGGTTGATCCCACGCGTTGGTTAATCCAACTTCGGAGCACCATGACAGCGCTGTACATTAAAAGGATTCCCGCGAATGAAAGGTATACTGTGATCCAGCGTGTGAAGGAAGTGATACTCGAAAGGAGTGTGAACGCAATAAAAAAAGTGTTGCTCGCAACAAGGAAGTAACGGAAAAATTTGTTTTCTTCTTTAACAAAGATGCGACTCAGAAACAAAATCGCCCAAATCATGGTGAGAAAAAATAAGACATATTCAATTCGGACCGATGAATACCAGTCAAAATCCGGCATGAAGGAAATGAACACATAAAGGTTGGAAAACCCTACCCTCAACGACCAGGTCATACAGAGCAATGAGAAATATGCTATCACTTTTTTCCTCGTAGATAGTGAGAAATAAGTGACGAGAAATCCAATTGCCAGCAACGCCAGCAGCGCTGACTCGGCAAGATTTGAAGTAACAGATAAACTCCGGTGTTCCTGCATCATTTCGGAAGTACCCAGATAAATGGGATCCTTTGATCCTCCTAAATGATGATGAAAATTAGCGATCTGCAAAACCAGTTGAACGGTATCTCTTGAGTTTTCAAAAGAGACCGTCTGTGGCATCCACTGCGGAATCATTTCGTCCACGGTCTTTCCAATTTTACCATTGTTTGCGATGGCTACCCCATTGACCCACAGCTGATAGCTGCTATATATTTGAGGCACTTCAAGGGCAAGTGATATTACATCCTTTGGTGTCAATATGTAGAGGGCATAGGTTGCATATCCTGAACCACTGCCATTAATTTCATTCCATGTTTTTGGAAACTCAACAAAGGTTTTTGGTGCAAGCGTGACCTCTTGAGGAGAAAGCAATTGTTTTTCGAAGTAATACCAGTCGCCCCGAAGCGCAATTTGACCATTGCCCAGGTCGGCAGAGCTTAGATCAATAAACCCTTGTTTTACCACTGGGGTGTCGGCAATGCCCGAGGTTACTAAAGTAAGAAACAGGAAGGCAACCAAAAGACATTTATTGGCAGCCGCTTGGGTGTAGTACATTAGTAAATTATTACAAAGTTCGAAGATAGCACTCCTTGGATGAATTCTAAAAGGGACTATCATGGGATACTGCCATCCAGTCGGTTGTTCGAAGAAAGGAAACCAGACGTTTAACGATTTGTAAGACTATTTGCTGAAATCAGGGAGCTAATAAAAGCTATAAAAGAATATTTAATAACACCTGTCATCATTGTTGATCTCTTCTCAATTCGTTTGTAAACAAAATGAACAACCTATTTCATTGGTAAGTGCAAAGACACTCCTAAGATTTTATTTGGACCGCGGAGCACATCCTTCGCATTTCCCGATAAAAGTTGGAAGCTGAAGAAGCTGAAGAAATTGGAGTCCGCCAGCAATATTTCCTTTTCTGTGAAATGTGTATCACCATATTGTACTGGGCGGCTATACCAAAGCTTCATGCGAAGCACGGATTCAACCTGCGGTAATTCCCTTTGAAGGGCTTCTGCTGTGGGAGGTCCGATCAGGCACCCCTTCCTTTCGACCCCGCTGAATTTGGTGAACCACCCCATCTGAAAAATTCGGTCTGCATCCTTATGAATCCGGTCATAGCTTAACTCGTCGGTGACGTAAAGGGTGATGAGCAGTGCGGACGAAATGCCAAGTGCTAGCCCAAAGACATTAATGATGGAGTAAACTTTCTACCTCAGCAGAATCCGCAGAAAAGTGGTTAGATAATTGCGAAACATAATATTTGGTTTTAAAAGGTTTGTCTTCCTTACCCAAACTTCACATCACCCGCACTTCACGTTAACACTTTAACACTTAGACACCTTAGCACTTTAACACTTTAGCACTTTAACACTTTCGCACTTTAACACTTCCTACTCACTCCTCAACGACTCCACCGGATTCGTTACCGCCGCCTTTACCGATTCAAAACTCACCGTAAGCAAAGCGATGGCCAGCGCCGCAACTCCGGCATACACAAACACAAAAGCATCGATGGAGATTTTGTATGCGAACCCCTCAAGCCATTGGTTCATGGCATACCAGGCAAGGGGCACGGAAATAATCAGGGCAATCGCCACCAGCCTTACAAACTCTTTTGACATCAGCC
>JAYVRH010000689.1:0-3337 GCA_043776495.1 Cyclobacteriaceae bacterium | reverse complement strand
GATTTCTAACTTGAGCCAGGCTGAATTTGGAATCTTTAATTTGCCACAGATTGCACAGATTACCACTGATAAATTCATCTGTGAAAATCTGTGTAATCTGTGGCTATTAAATTGACCTTGGCTATATGGCGGATGACGAGTTAGATGGAATTGTCGCTGATCGGGCCCACGCAGATTGAGGCTGATCTAATTCGAGGCTATCTGCGATCATCTGCTTGCACTTAATCTGCGCTGCTCTGCGGGAAACAAATTTGCCTCATTGGCAGCGCAGCCGAAGGAGACTAACCCTGAATTTCTTCCTTGTGACTTAATACACCCTCGACGATCAAATACTGAGCAGTAGTATAAGTCAGCATGATGAAAAATCCGCTGAGATAAATCGGTGAATAAAACTTATTGATTGCGAGCAGGCTATCTGAACTCATAAATATTGCGGCGCCCCCGAAGACCATCCAAAAACTGCGGACTGTCGTCCTTCCATATCGGAACAAAGCCGTCATCACCATCACCATTAATACGATGGCATAAACCAGCACCGGGATTTTCAAATCTCCCAACAAAGGAAAAAGTATGACGATCAATCCAGTTCCAGCCAACACGATAGGAAAAGAGAATCGGATTTTCTGCGTCGCGATCAGTTCGTTCTTCTTATCATTCCAACGAAGCTGTTGGTATGCCAGGATATAAAGCACATGGCCAACCAGGAATGCAATGAGCCCAAGGATAAAAAATATCTCACCTTCTATCTGCAACAGCAACAGTACGTCGCCAGCCCAACAAAAGAATAAGGCCATGATAAACTTGAGGGGGCGTTTTGATGCACTGCCTAAGTAATAGCCGATCAATGAAAGCATGATCAATGGCTTTGATACAAAATGGGTAAGCTTCCAATTCATCTTAACTGCCAATAATTCCAGGGCCGAGACAAAGACAAACAATGCTAAGAATATGGAACTCCTTTTCATGGCGAGGTCTTATGTGAAGGTTGCAACCATAAATATAGAAATGCCATCAGACTCAAAATACTGCTGATAAGAAAGGTGATGAAAAAGTGCGACGACTCATTTCCATAAATCCAGGCGGAGAGAAATGCACCCATTCCAATTCCAAATTCCATGAAAATGTAAAGAGAAGCAACGCCCCTGCCTTTATGTACTGGATCACTCAGGTCCGTTGCCCAAGCCAGTAAAGTGGGCGATGTAGCCCCTTGAGCAAGGCCATAAAGAAAAACACCGATGATCAACATGGTCTTACTGTCGGCAAGGGCAATCAAAAGCATGGTGAGGGCCATGAATGCTGTAGATATCTTGAGAACCAACACCCTACCATAGATGTCTGAAACTTTACCTGCAAAAAGGCGGATCAGCAAGGAGGCAATTGTGAAGTAGGCGAAAAGAAGTCCTTTATTCTCAATATTGAAGTAGGCGCCAAAGTCAGGCATGACTGTAAAGAGACCGCCATAAGCATAGGCGCATAGCCCCACAACGATACAAGGCATCAGAACACGTGGCTCGAAAAGATCTTGTTTGCTTACAGCCAAAAGGCCCCAGGATATTCTGTGTTTTTCTTTCAGCGTTTCTTTTATAGTCAGCACAATGAGTGATGATAAGATGGCACAAATGGAAGAACAATAGAACACTGCATCGAGGTTAAATGCACTGGCCAACCATCCACCCAAAGCCGGCCCACTGGCCATACCAAGTGTGCCGGCGGTCCCTAACAAACCCATCGCCTCTCCCCTCCTATCAGCAGGGATCACATCTGAAAGATAGGCTGCCTGGCCTGTGGGTGTAAACCCAGTAGAAAAGCCGTGTATCAGACGTAGGAGCATGAATCCATATACCGTGGTGAGAAATGGATACATTAAGCTGCAAAAAAAGCACACCAGCGAGCCAGCAATAATGACTGGCTTTCTTCCGATTTTGTCTGCGATTTTACCGCTGAAAGGCCGCGAGATCATAGCGGTAAGGGTGAAAAGGGAGATAATAAGTCCTTTGTAATCTGCCCCGCCCAATGCCGTGAGAAAGAAAGGCAACTCCGGTATAAGCATGTTGAAACTTGCAAAGAACAGCAACGAACTCGCGCAGAGAAGCCAGAATTGGGTTGAATATGTTTTAGAGGAATGGGGAGACACTTCAGGAATTATTGTTGAAGAAAGGCTGAATGTAAAATGGCCAATGTGAGATGTAGAAGCGACTGTACTTTAAATTTTACGTTCACAATTTTTCACTTTTTGATAAGTATTGGGTTATGTAGCGCTTACTTCACAACGGCATTCTCCTGGGCTCCGAGCAAAAATGCCTTGATGAAATCATCCAGGTCGCCATCCAGTACATTTTGTGCATCGGTACGCTCTACACCAGTGCGAGCATCTTTCACAAGTTTATATGGATGGAGAACGTAGTTTCGTATCTGCGAGCCAAAATCTATTTTCATTTTACCTGCTTCCACTTTATCGCGGGCGGCGTTTCGTTTATCCATTTCTCTTTGGTAGAGTTTTGATTTCAACATCTGCATGGCTTTCTCGCGATTGGCATGCTGGGAGCGCTCGACCTGGCAGACGATGACGATGCCTGTTGGTTTATGTGTAAGCTGCACTTTGGTTTCCACCTTGTTGACGTTTTGTCCTCCAGCACCGCCGGATCTTGATGTTTGCATTTCAATGTCAGCCGCATTGATTTCAATATTAATCGTGTTGTCTACCTCGGGATAAACAAATACAGAGGCAAAAGAAGTATGCCGGCGGGCATTAGAGTCAAAGGGCGAAATGCGCACCAACCGATGGACACCCGTCTCCGATTTTAATTTTCCATATGCAAAGGGGCCTTCTATTTCGATGGTCGCAGACTTGATGCCCGCAACGTCTCCTGCCTGATAGTCAACCTCACGGACTTTGTATCCATTCTTTTCTCCCCACATGATGTACATGCGGTGCAACATATCAGCCCAGTCCTGGCTTTCAGTACCGCCCGCCCCGGGGTTGATTTCTATCATCGCGCTAAGCTGATCCTCCTCTTTGCTGAGCATCTTCTTAAACTCCAGGTCTTCGACGGCCTGGGCAACTTTCAAATATTCGGCATGGAGCTCCTCCTCAGAAGTATCACCGGCAAGGTGAAATTCATTGAGTACTTCGAGGTCATCGAGCTGCTTGGTAACACCATCATAGGCATCCGTCCACACTTTCTTAATGCGGATGTTCTTCAAAATGGATTCAGCTTGCTTGGAGTTGTTCCAAAAGTCAGCCTGCTCGGTAATACGTTCTTCGTCTTCGATTTCTACTCTCTTGCGATCGTAGTCAAAGATACCTCCTCAAGGCAGCCACTCGGGCCTTTAAATC
>JAYVRH010000688.1:0-3354 GCA_043776495.1 Cyclobacteriaceae bacterium | reverse complement strand
AGACTGATTTGGATGAAAATGGCCGTGAAGGGAAAGGTTTGGGTAGGGTTATTTTTTTGCTTGGTATTTATTCGGGCTGAAACCTCTTTTGGGCAGTTTTCGAATGAATGGATCAATTTCACTCAGTCGTATTACAAAATACAGGTCGCGAAAAATGGAGTCTACAAAATATCATATGCAGACCTGCAAACAGCAGGTGTCCCTGTTGGGTCTATTGACCCACGAAGAATAAACCTCTTCTTTCGGGGCAATGAGCAGGCCATTTTTGTTCAAGGTCAGGCGGATGCAAAGTTTGATCCTTCCGACTTCATTGAATTCTATGGCCAAAAGAACAATGGCACACTGGACGGCGATCTTTATAAACCTACCAGTCTGCAGCCCCATCCTTATTACAATGTATTCAACGACACCACTGCTTATTTCCTGACATGGAACCCGTTGCCGGTACAAGGCAAACGCATGGGTTCATTTTCAGAGACGATTGGCTCCGGAGTTTTGAAAGAAACATTTCACACTGAAGAACGATTGACTGTTTTCTCAAATGAATACTCAGGAGGACTCACGAAAGTTGGAGTGATACAAAATACAGCCTTCGATCAAGGCGAGGGGTGGACAGGTAAAACAATATGCAAGGGTCTTTCAGGGTGCACCGGGGTTCAGGATTTTGTCATTGACAATCTTGTGGGAGGCGTGATCACAGCTGGAACACCCCAGCTTGAGGTGCTGATGGTAGGTCGCGATGATCTTAGTCACCAGGCAGAAGTCAGCGTAGGGCCTACTTCCGGAGGGCGCTTGCTTGCAAGCTCTTCTTTTGTGGGATTTGAAATCATTAAAGTCAATGTTCCACTCAATTGGAGTGATATCGGTTCAGACGGAAAAATGACCGTTCAGATTAGAATTACTGGAGGTGGCCTCCGTGATCAGCTGAGCGTATCATACATAAAGGTCAGTTTCCCACAAGATTATAATTCAAATTCATTGTCCGAGAAAGTATTCACACTTCCTGTGAATAGCTCCAATAAGTCATATATCGAAATTCAAAACCCGCAGCCCAACTTACGCCTTTGGGACATTACAGATGAGAACAACATCAAAATGATAGGCGCTGCCCCAGTGTCCAATGCTCTTGGTGCGATCGTACCGGGCACATCTACGTCAAGGAAACTTTATGCGTCAGCTACCACCCTCGCTGCCTCGTTGCGCAAAGTGAGTTTTCGTTCCATTAATGCCGCTGTACCCACCTTCATTATTGTCTCACACCGATCATTGATGAAGCCTGCCCTTGGGTATGGTGACCCCGTGCAAGGTTATGCTGCCTACAGGGCCTCGTCGAATGGAGGAAGTTATGATACACTGACTGTGCCCATCGATCAACTTTACAATCAATTTAATTACGGTGAAACTTCTCCGCGCGCCATTTATCAATTCATGAAATACCTTGTGAATGGCGGTCGTCCGAAGTTCTTGTTTCTTATTGGCAAAGGCATTGAAGTCTCTCAGGGATTTTATCGTAAGGCTTCCCTTGCTGCAACCGATTTTCGTGATTTGGTACCTTCAGCAGGAATGCCCGGTGCTGACATCGCCTTCACAGCAGGGCTCAAAGGCACAACTTATGAACCTGCAGTACCGACAGGACGATTGACAGCAACTACTTCATTGCAAGTGGCTGCTTATCTCAATAAAGTGAAGGAAACAGAAGCACTTCCATTCAAGGACCTGTGGCGAAAGAACTTGTTGCACCTTAGTGGGGGTATATTTCCAGGAGAACCTGCGCTGTTCCGAAGTTATGTGGATGGATTTAAAGCTGTCGCTGAAAGCTTTTTTCTCGGTGGCAGTGTTGAAACGATTTCAAAGCAAACACTAAATGTCGAATTGATCAACGTAAAAGATCAGGTTAATAAGGGACTAGACCTGATCACATTCTATGGACACTCCGGTCCAGGTACCATTGATATTGACATCGGTTATGTAAGTGATCCAACATTGGGTTACAACAACGCGGGAAAATACCCGGGCTTCCTGATCAACGGTTGCAATGCAGGCCGGTTTTTTGACAATCGCTTAACCTTTGGTGAAGACTGGATCCTCACCCCCAACAAAGGCGCGAAGGCATTTATTGCACACAGCTCTTTTGGATTTACCAACACGCTGAAGCTTTATTCCGATATTTTTTATTCAGTGGCGTTCGGTGATTCCACTTTCATAAGCAAAGGAATCGGGGAGGTGCAGAAAGAAACAGCTCGGAGATACCTGTCAAGCGTTGGTTCCGCAGATATGAACACTGTCACTCAAGTGCAGCAAATGATGCTATTGGGCGACCCATCTATGCCAGTCTTTGGAGCTCGAAAACCAGATTACGAAACCAACAATGGGGCACTCTCAATCGTATCACTGGATGGAAAGCCTGTCACAGCCCAATCTGAATCCTTTGCAGTGAATGTGGGCATAAGAAATTTCGGAAGGGGTCTGCCAGGCAAAATGAAAGTTAGGCTGGTGAGGACATTGAATGATAATGCAACCATCGTCAAGGATACGCTTATAGGTTCAGTGCTCTACAGTGGCGCAATGCAATTCGTGATTAGGCGAGGCAGGAACAGCAATGAATTTGGTAATAATAACTTCAAAGTAACCATTGATCCTGAAAAAGATATCAATGAACTTGATAAGACCAATAACACTGCTTCGCTCGACATTTTTATTCCCGTCAGTGGCACTAAAAATATTTATCCCGAACCGTATGCCATCGTAAACACGAACCCAGTGGAGCTGCTGTTTCAAAATAGCGATTTGCTGTCGGAGATGCGATCATTTAAAATAGAAGTCGACACAGCAAGTACCTTTGACAGTCCTTTCTTGAAAAGGCAAACGGTCCAGGGAAAGGTGTTGGCGAGGTTAAAACTAAACTTGTTAAGTGATGACTCGCTGGTATACTATTGGCGAACAAAAATTGATAAGCCGTTGACGGGTGAAAGTACGCAATGGACTGCCTCCACTTTTGTTTACATTAAGAATAGTCCGGAGGGTTGGGCCCAGGTGAAATTCTCACAATTTTCAAAGGCTGAAGCGGTAGGCCTTGTTCAAGATCCGAAGACACAAAGAATTAAGTTTATTGAAACAATTTCTGCTGTAGAGGTCAAAACATTTGGAGGTACCAATGCCGCCTTGTTTTCGGAAGTATCACTGAAGATTAATCAGGAAGAGTTTAATGTAGCCACCCAGGAGCAACCATGCAGGAAGAACACACTCAATCTTGTCGCATTCGATAAAAGTTCAACGGCCCCCTATGCAGGCATACCCTTCATCAACTTTTTCGATCCCCGGGCTTGCGGACGTGCCCCGCAGATGATCAACAAT
>JAYVRH010000687.1:0-3362 GCA_043776495.1 Cyclobacteriaceae bacterium | reverse complement strand
GCAAATCAGAGGGTGCATTCCTAACCTGACTTAATACTTTGTTCATCGCTGGTCCCGGAAATTCACCCGCAACGGCTACTACCCTTTTTTTCAGGTCCAAAGTCACCGAATCCTTCAATAGGTCGCCTACCAATGTCATATTCTCCACTGGCTCTTGTTTCAACAACGACCTGAGCGCGGAAGTCTTCATTTCCACATTGGACGTAGGTGCGCTTAAGTAAGATTTTAATACAGACTCAAGCGACATTATTTTATAATCACCCGCCAGCTTGATGGCGAACTTTTGCTTGGCATTGGTGTCTGGCTCTGCCAATGTGCCAGGAGGATATTTTCTGATTAAGCCTTTTGAAATTTCCTTACCCCAACTTTCAAATAGTTTCGCATCGCCGGTGGTTCCACGCTGTGTCATACCTTCCTGAATACCGAGAAAGATCAGCGACTTCAGGTCAATGTCGGCCGCATTTTTGTTCATGGCATTGTCAATCATTGCATTCATCTGTCGCAAATCCATAAAGCGAGTCACATGCTTGTAAGCCAAAGGAATTTTTTCTTTTGCGAGCGTGTATTGATCAAGATACTTGCCAAGGAATTGAGCAGAGGGAGACGAAGGAACGTCCACAAGGACAAATGCGATCGAAGCGGCATCGTCTACATTCCATTCTTTGGCGACCACTTCTTTAAGCAATGACTCATTCCTAAGCAGGTTTCGCAGTGCAAGCTGCGTGGTGTACACTAGATGTGTGTCAAACTTCGGAGTGGTATGTTGTAAAGAAAGTACCGACTCAACCGATGCAACAGTAGGATACTTCATCATCAATTCTGTAGCTGCTCGCTGCACATGAGGGTCTTTGTCGGCAAGGGCCTTTGTGACAAGCAAATAGTAGGATTCCGCGTTAGGCTTTTGTTCCCCTAACACACGAAAAGCATGCAGTCGTATCATAGGATCTGCATGCGCCATCGTTTTCTGGAGAATGTCATCCGTCATTCCGTTCAGTCGATGTAGCAACCAAAGCCCATGAATATATTTTGCAGGAGTTGTTCCTGCATCCGCCAACAGCGTTTTAATATCCTCAATGGCGGGTGACCCGATCCGGTCTGCAATTTCATCGGCGGCGGTCATGCGGGTAGGAAGATTGTCTACATCCAATGCTGCCAACAATTCTGACAAGGGCGCGACCGACCAATCCTTCTTTTTGTTTTGTTGGCCTTTGTAAGTGATTCGCCAAATTCTTCCCCGCATTTTGTCGCGTTTAGGATGGCCGAGTGATACTTCGTAATGGCCGATGATGGCATTGTAAAAGTCAGCGATGTATATCGCTCCATCAGGTCCAAGTTTGATATTCACCGGACGAAACCAGGGATCTTCACTCTTCACGAAATCAATTTCAGATTTACCAACTGGTGAAGATCCTTTGAATTCATAGGAGTATCGATGAACCCGACAATTCACTGCATCGCCGATAAAAAAGTTGCCTTGAAATTCTGGTGGGAACTTGACATCCGCGTATTGAGTAATTCCACAGAGCGCAGTGGCTTCCTTCTCGAGTGGCTTCATATCCGGAGCAAAAGCCATGATCTCAGCTTTGCCGAAGTGTGGATAATCAGCGCCCCGAATCAATTGATATAATGGAGAGCTGTGGCTATCGGTGGAATAAACATATCCCATGGCGTCAAACACCAAACCAAATGGATTCACTTGCCCGTATGTCATTTGCTCTACCCTGCTCCCATCCAGGCGAAACCGGAATGTATTCCCTGAAACCATTCTGATGGAATCCCCGTCACTGCCAGCCACCGTGGATCGGTTGGTGAATCCATGACAGACATGTACCCATCCATCATAGCCGCGCATGAAGTTGCTCACCATGCCATGGGTATCCTGATAACCAAATCGGCCAAATAGAATTCTTTCATGGTCTACTTTTCCATCCCCATTGGTGTCGGTGTATTTATAAATGCTGGGAATGCTAAAGGTCACAGCGCCGTCAACGAGAGGGAGAATCCCAATGGGAATGTTGACGGTGTCAACGACATCTGTAAACCGATCTGCCTTTCCATCCTGGTCGGTATCCTCAAGAATTGTAATCCGGTCAGTCCCTTTTGGCGTATTTGAAGAAGGAAAGGGGTATTCAAAAGATTGTGTTACCCACATTCGTCCCTTCGCATCAAATGCCAGGTTGATCGGCTTATCAATGTTGGGTTCAGACGCAAATAAAGTGATTTCAAATCCATCGGGTACCTTAAAACCGGCTCGCTCCTCTTCAGGGGTTCGCGCTTCTGTCAATCGGATGTTCTCATTGAATTTTTCTCCGCTGTATTTTCTGTCGTCATCCACATTAGTCTTGCAACTACTGATCAGTATGGAGCACCCCAGTAGGAGTCCGAGAAAACTCTCTGCACTTGTCTTAAGATTCATGGGCGATTTATATGTTATAAAACCTACTGACCTTAGTAACTCACATAACCACAAGATAGAACCTCATCACCTTATCTTTTAAAATCTGAATAAGGTAACAAGGTCAAATATCTATGAATTAATTCTTGCTACTAATGTAATAAGGTTCGTGCACTTCCCCCACTGAACAACCCTTTACATGTACTTCATGGTCACAGTAAGTGCCTGCGAAACAGGGCATTTAAAACTGGCTTTCTCAAAAGATGGGGGCCCAAACGTACCCATTGCATTGTTTGAAAATGCGAAGCCCTCCTTTGGCATGCCGATAATATTGGAGTCCATTTCATTATTTCCATTCTCATCATGCAACACGCTAATGGCATAGGATCCGGGAGGAACATTTTCAAAGACAACCTGAACTTCCCCACCATGGGCTTCTATAATCTTGCTGTCGAACCTGTTCTTCATGAAATCTTTCTCATTGTTGAAAAGGGCCACAGCCACATGGCCAGGGGCGTCCTTCACATTTTTTATAACGACGGTGATCGAATTATTCTGGGCAAAGGCGCTTCCGGAGGCGCATGCGAGACACATGATTATGAATGTTTTCATTTGCTTTTTTTACCGAAATAACGACGGAATGCGCGTCCCCCAAAAATAAAGGAGGATGGGTTGTAGAACCAGCACTCCGAACTGTAAGGATCGAAGATTGAAAGACTGGAAGATTGAAAAATTGGCGGCCCCGATCTTATAAATCGTCAATCTTAATCCACTCCTCCCTTGCGTGTTGCTTTCTTCTGTTCCGGCCAGGTCGTCGGAACACCGGTTTTAGTATTGAGGGGCATCACACTTTTCTCACGAGAAGTTTTGTTGGGATCTTCGCACGCCATATAAACCAAAATCGCCGTAAGAATTGCATTGCTACGCACATCGTCGAACACAATCTTGTCGTAAGTATCGCGATTGG
>JAYVRH010000686.1:0-11613 GCA_043776495.1 Cyclobacteriaceae bacterium | reverse complement strand
ACTTCTCCACAGGTGTTAAGAGGGTTTGGGGTGGCATGGAACCATACCCCTTTGTTAATGTTTGGTAAATGGCATACGGATCATTTCCTACTTTGAATTGGCCTTCCCAGAATTTGAAGGAGATGGGAATGGATCCGGGTTGCAGGGGATCACCATGACACGTGAAACAAGTTTTGCTGTAAATGTATTGCCCTGTTCGAAGCGATTCATCATAGCGGTCCTGAATGGCGTTGATGAGGCCTTTATGATCTATATCTTTTTCATATGCCGGTATCTGTTCTTCTTTAAGCGTAAAGACGACGTCAGGTTGTTTATACGCATTTTTAGACGAGCAGCCCGCCAGGAATAGAATAATTACCAGAGTGCCAGGTGAAAATCTTAATGAGGAGCACATGTGGGAAAAATAGATATTATCCACTTTACTTCAAAGCCTCTCAAGTAAGAGTGACTTACCAAAACCTACAAGTCACAATTCATAGGATGCCAATGTGATGAACATGGGTCTTATCCGAGATATATAAGTGTGGTGGTTTCTTCCTTCGACAGTCCTGATACCTTTCGGCTGTTGCTTGCTTTGTTCCACTTCGTCCTGAAACTACCTTTTGTCCAATCGGATAAAATGATGGGATGAATGTAGGACGATCTGCACACGGTAGGTGTATTGCCCAAATCTGATGAGACTGTCTTGATCACTTCGTTTGAAACTCTTTTTCTGGCATGCGAAGTATCCGGATCAAGTTGTTCGGAAAGACGATGAGCAGTTTTCCAGGTGGCTGCCCACGTACGAAAATCCTTCGCAGTCACTTTTCCTAGCTCAGAGGTAATGTCATCAAGATATTCATTGATGTGATTTGATTTAATATCGAAGTCATTTCCGTTTTGATCTTCATACCGAAATAAATCATGGCTCTTTTTTCTGTTGCCAACTGCCCCCGATTGATCGATGAGCACAGCCAATTCATCCTCCCAAATTCTTCTCTTCCAAAGTTTTCCAGATTTACCTATGAATTCGAAAACAGCATCCAGTGCTCCCTCGGCGCTCTTTGATCGATCGATGATGACGTGCCCTTTTTTTAAAGTGGTCAATCCATAGGATTTATTCTTTTTTGCATATTCATCATTGCCCACCCGAAAATGATAAAGATCAATGAGCTTGACGATTAAGGCTGCAACCTTGTCTTTGGGCATTCCCTTCAGCTTCAAATCCATTCCAACTTTTTTCCTTATGATTGGGAGTATTTTTGCAAATAGGGCCATACCATCAAATTTCTCTGCTGCCCGTGCATTGGTCCAATTTTCATGATAGCGATATTGCAGCCGTCCTTTAGCATCTTTGCCTGTCGCTTGTAAGTTTGCTTCTGCGTCCACTGAGATCCAGACATCTTCCCATGCGGGTGGGAGAACAAGCTTGTTACATCGTTCAATGATTTTTTTATTGGAGACTAATTTTCCCTTCGGATCGTAATAATTCCAATGAATCACCTTCTTTTTGTCTTTGAGGGTCTCCCGCTTTTTTCGTGATATCCCTTTTTTTTCCATTTCGAAGGTGGTTGCCCTTTGTAGTATTTAGGAGGTCTTGAGTTTTCGAAGCGAATCTTTGTTACCCTGCACTTCTCGTAGTCGATGAAACTAAGTTAAGAAAACTAATCTTGATATTGACTCATGAGGTTTCGCTTTATTCTACGGTTCATTTTTATGCCTCCGCGGGATTAGTCATTAATGCCAAACCACTTGACAGCATTCGAATAGTAAATTTTATCAATGACTGCCTTGGGAAGTTTGAGCCCTCTAAATTCACCGTCCACTTCATCGACCGAACAGTCATTATCGGTGACAAAATACTTCCAATCCTGAACCCAGATTTTGTGGAGTCTTGCCTTAGCTTCCTCTGCCGAGCTAGTTTCACTCATTCCAAGATCAGACCCATAGATTAGTCTGTCCTGATACTTGATCATGAAATTGTGCACCTTCTCGCGGTTAATTTTACTTTGGTATTGAAGATGGCAAACCCTTGCGGCCATATCCACCGCCATGTTGGGGAAACGATCCAATCTTTTTGCCAACGAGTCCACATCATACTCCAGACTTCCGAGATGGGCACCCACAAATCTCATGTCCGGATGGCGGGCCAGAAACCGGTCTCGGGCATTAATTTGATCTTCGTATGACGGGTATTCCGGGTGTAAAAACATGTGATACTCGGGATGATTCTTAAAGTATTCCTTATCGTTATTGACCGTCATCTGCTCCAATGGCAGCCAACAATTTCTTGGCTCTCCAAGGTGTCCCAACACGGTTTTGTTTTGATCGATAATGAATTGAATCACGGGATCGAACCGGGGATTATCAATCATGATAAGATTTCCAGCCGAATCCTTTGCAACCATGCCTATGTTTTTCCATATCTTAATTCCGAGGGCGCCTTTTGCGAAGGATTCTGTAAGTTGTTTGATTGTTTCCTCAACCCACTTTGTTGAATCCCACTTTTCCATACTAAAGGCAGTGACGTATCGAATTTGCTTTGGGTGGGCTGTGATTTGATGAATTGCAAATGTTTCCTGATCATCTACAGGAGGGTTGCCAGGAGCATCAACACTAACGTTCACTATCTGAAAAAGGTCAGATGATGCCTGCTCCGAAAAGGCATCGCTTGTAGTTCGAATATGAATGTGGGTGTCGAACTTTTTTATCGAATGAAAATCATCCTCCGTGTAATAGTCCGTAGAGCATGAAATGGTAAAAAAAAGAACAAGGATCAGGAACGCGGTGGTATCTATTTTCATGCGCTGGTTTATTCAACATTTCAAATCCATGGCAGAGGTTGCCTGTACTTCCAAGGTTGAGCAAAGTTATACTAATGTCGCGTGGCAACTTCCTTGTCGTTCTTACATTCGACGACCATGACTTCGATCGTATCATTTGTCTCGTTAAGATCTGCGTGCTGTTTGTTGCCTTTAGGATCTGCATCGAGCCAGTACGACTGACCGGTTTTCCAGTTTAGTTTCTGTTTTTCACCTGTGTCCTGCTGGATGGTCAATATTCCACCCTTCAGCACTACGATTGTTCGACCATGTTCATGCCGATGCATGGTGAGTGGTGAGTTCGGAATAATAACGGTTTTCCACACCTTGACCTGATCGTTCTCAAACATGGGAACCCGATGAGTCACATTTTGAGCTTTAGCCGGCATCATCATTGCCGTACTGATCAGTATTACTGAAAAAATAAACAAAAAAGGAATTGATTTGCTCATACCTGTTTTCATTAAATATGGAAGAACCTAACTGGCTAGCAGCAATGCAGCCTTATTCGATCACACGTGTATCAAAACAAAACGATCTGCGCACACCGAACGTTTTTAACCGAAATTATTATGCCAATTGGCCGATGGTTCCTTTCGATAAGGCGACCCAAGGCATTGGAATCAACTCAAAAACTCCTTCACTTCTGTATAAGGCAGACTAAATGAATCCGCTACCGCCTTGTACACTACTTTACCCTGTATCACGTTCAGCCCCTTTCTCAACTCCATACTATCCTGGCAAGCTTTCTTCCATCCGTGGCTGGCAAGTTTGATCGCATAGGGAAGGGTTGCATTGGTGAGGGCAAGTGTGGAGGTATAGGGAACAGCACCAGGCATATTCGCGACACAATAATGAACGACATCATCAATTATGTAAGTCGGATTTTCATGTGTGGTCGGCTTGCAAGTTTCGATGCATCCACCCTGATCCACGGCTACATCCACCAGCACCGTGCCAGGGCGCATCGTTGACAACATATCGCGGGTGATCAGTTTGGGAGCCTTCGCACCAGGGACAAGTACAGCGCCTATAATCAGATCGTGGGTCTTTACTAATTCTCGAAGCACATAGTCATTGGAGACCATCGTACGAACATTCTTGGGCATCACATCATCGAGGTAGCGGAGGCGGTTGATGTTTACATCTGTGATGATGACATCCGCGCCCATGCCTGCAGCAATCTTTGCTGCGTTGGTGCCAACAACACCACCACCCAGGATCAAAACCTTTGCAGGCATTACACCTGGAACTCCTCCTAACAAAATTCCCCGGCCTTTCAACGGCTTCTCCAGATACTTAGCGCCTTCCTGAATTGACATTCGACCTGCCACCTCGCTCATGGGTACAAGAAGCGGAAGGCTACCATCAACCCGTTCCACTGTTTCATAAGCAAGACAAACTGCGCCTGTCTTAATCATGGCGTGTGCCAGTGGCTCATAGGAAGCAAAGTGAAAATAGGTGAAGACCAACTGGTCCTTACGGATCAAACCATATTCCTGATCAACAGGTTCTTTTACTTTGATGATCATTTCTGCCGCACTGAATACTTGCTCTGCCGCAGAGAGTATTTTGCCCCCGGCCTTTAAGTATTCCTGATCGCTGAAACCGCTTCCTTCACCAGCGCTGGCCTGCAAATAAACTGTATGGCCCCGGCGGGTAAGTTCTTGTGTTCCAGCAGGCGTCAATGCCACCCGGTTTTCATTGTTCTTGATTTCTTTTGGTACACCGATAATCATGGGGAAGTGTTAAAGTGCAAGAGTGTTAATGTGCTAAAGTTATTGATATTCAAAAGCTTCCAGAGATTAGCCGAAGCTCATCACTTAAATGCTGGTTTTCAGTCTCCAAAGTTAAGAGATTTCATTGTAGTTTTATCGAGACGTGAATCAACAATCCACATATGCCTTCTATGGCTCTCTTAGGAGGGGGATGAGCAATTTCCATGAATTTGAAAGAGGACTCCGGTTTTTGTATCAGGAGGTGATTAGGGGCTTTCAACTGTATGAAATGGAACATTATCCCTACGCAGTAAGGACGAATGACCCTGCTGACGCTATCACGGTAGAAGTTTTCAAAATCATGGATCCTGAAGTGGAGGAATTAATTCACAATCTGGAAATGGGGGTGGGTTACTACTTTGATGAGGTGGAAATCCACGGACAACAAGTAGGAATATATCTTTTTGAAAATGCTGGCCCGGAACGTTTGGTAAAAGGTGGTGATTGGGTCCAATTCTTTGGTTCCTGATCGCCTGACCCCTATTTTATGTTGAGAAAATTTTGATTTTGATGGCTCTAATGAATTTCCCTAATTTTGGTTTAATCGCGCATTAACTTCCTGCTCTGATAAACAAAGGACTAATGATGAGCTTATGAGTCAGATAAAAGCCCTAAAGTCAAGATTTTCTGAAAAGAAAATGAACACCATCCTTCAGGATTATAAGCTGGCATGCGAAAGCCGTGAGGCGAGTCTGTTAGGTAGGAAGGAAGTGTTCATGGGGAAGGCCAAGTTCGGCATTTTTGGTGATGGCAAAGAAGTAGCCCAGATCGCCATGGCTAAAGTTTTCAGGCCGGGAGATTTTCGCTCTGGCTATTACCGCGATCAGACGCTGATGCTCGCCATCGGTGAGCTAACCTTGCAACAATACTTCGCCCAATTGTATGCGCATCCGGATGTAGAAGCGGATCCTGCCTCTGCAGGACGATTGATGAATGGTCACTACGCAACACGCATGTTGGATGGTCGCGGTGCATTTAAAGAGCTGTCAAAGCTAAAGAACAGCAGTGCCGATGTTTCGCCTACAGCGTCTCAGATGCCACGGCTTGTCGGCCTGGCTTATGCTTCTAAGTTGTTTAGAAATAATCCAGGCTTAAAATCTTTTACGAACTTATCAAATAGCGGAAATGAAATTGCTTTTGGTACCATCGGCAACGCATCTACTTCAGAAGGAATGTTTTTTGAAGCGATCAACGCTGCCGGTGTACTGCAGGTGCCTATGTTGACGACAGTGTGGGATGATGGGTATGGGATTTCTGTTCCACAGGAATACCAAACGACAAAAGGAAGTATCTCCAAACTCCTTGAAGGCTTTCAGCGTGGGAACGGAGAAAAAGGCCTTGAAATTTTCAGCGTCAATGGTTGGGACTATGAAGCGCTGTGCAAAACATTTGAAGCTGCGGAGAAAATTTGTCGCGAGGAACATGTGCCGGTGTTGGTTCATGTCGGAGAAATGACTCAACCTCAAGGCCACTCTACTTCTGGTTCACATGAACGCTACAAATCAAAAGAGCGCCTGAAATGGGAAGTGGAACATGACTGCATTCGCAAAATGCGGGAGTGGATCCTTGTGAATGAGCTAAGTTCTCCTGAAGAACTCATCGAAATAGAAAAGGAGGCTAAGATTTTCGCGAAAGCCGAGAAAGATGCAGCGTGGAAGGCTTTCAATAAAGGCATCCAGCAAGACCAACATACATTGATGGAATGCCTGGAGCAGGCCACCGAACTGGATCCGGCCATCGAAGGCATTAAGAAGGAACTGGAAAAAACCATCAACCCTACTCGACTTGAAGCTGTGAAGGCAGCGCGGAAATGCTTAAGATTATTGCGGGGACAGACGTCTGAGGTACGTGACAAAATTATTCAGTGGCTGGAAATTACTTCAGTTGAAAATGAGGAACGGTTCAGTTCCCACCTTCACAGTGAGTCGGAGTGGTCGGCATTAAAAGTGGAGGAAGTGAAAGCAGCGTATTCTGATCGTTCACCTTTGGTCGATGGTCGTGAAATTTTGCAGGCATGTTTCAGGGCAGCACTCGAACGGGATCCAAGAGTTTTGGCTTTTGGTGAGGATGTAGGAAAAATCGGAGATGTGAATCAGGGTTTTGCAGGATTGCAGGAGAAGTATTCTGAACTCCGTGTAACGGATACCGGCATTAGGGAATGTACGATCCTTGGTCAGGGTATTGGCCTGGCGTTACGCGGCCTTCGACCCATCGCTGAAATTCAATATCTAGATTATCTTTTATATGCAATTCAAATCATGTCTGATGATTTGGCCTCTTTGCATTATCGTACCAAGGGAGGCCAGAAGGCACCGTTGATTATTAGGACACGTGGACACCGCCTGGAAGGAGTATGGCATGCCGGCTCGCCGATAAGCATGGTGTTGGGAAGCATTCGCGGCATCTACGTTCTTACTCCTCGCGACATGACACAGGCGGCTGGGTTTTATAATACAATGTTGAAGGCAGATGATCCGGCGTTGTTGATAGAATGCTTGAATGGTTACCGGATGAAGGAGAAATTGCCGGACAATATCGGCGAATTTACCGTGCCATTGGGCGTGCCCGAAGTTATCCGTCAAGGAACAGATGTGACGATTGTAACATATGGTTCCATGTGTCGTGTGATCATGGAGTCCGCCAATGACCTGGAGAAATTGGGTATTTTTTGTGAAGTGATCGATGTTCAGACCCTCTTACCCTTTGACATCCACCATTCAATTGTATTGTCAGTAAAAAAGACAAACCGGGTCATATTTGCAGATGAAGATGTGCCCGGGGGCGCGACTTCTTTCATGATGCAAAAAGTGCTCGAGGAGCAGGGTGGCTATCAATACCTTGATGCCAAACCTCTAACGATTACAGGAAAAGAACACCGTCCGGCCTACGGAAGCGATGGCGACTATTTCTCCAAACCAAATCCTGAGCAAATTGTAGATCAGGTTTACATCATGATGCGTGAGTCGGATCCTGAGAGGTTTCCCTCCATTTACTAGTGTTAAGTTTAGATTGGTGCGTCCCTTCGGAACCTAAACCAGAAGTAGACAGTAGGCAATCTTGCCTACTGTATTTGCCTACTACCTACTATTAAGATTACCCCTTCACAGTGATCCCCCCCAAGGTAAAGAGAGGTGTTTCGATTGTGTTGCTTTTATTGAGGGATCTGTCCTGTATCCTGACTCTCAATTTGAGCGTTTTAATACTGAATAAAATAAGGAACCCCGTAGACTTCATGGAGTAGTTAATGGTGCCGTCCAGCGGGGTTTTTTGCGAGAGGTCTTTTGAAAGACGGGGAAAGCGGCCATCGAATGTGATTCCGCAGTTGGGATATGCAAATTCCTTTTGCCAATCAAACTCCTTGAATGTGCCGTCTGTATTCTGTACAAAAAAATCAACAAAAATATTGTAGTGATTGGGATTCAGTTGGAAGTAGAAAGTGTCGACTTTAGCGTTCACGGTCTTGACTTCCCAATTGATACAGTTGTAAGGTTTTACAAATGCAGGGAGGGTGTCATATCCGCGTTTGGTGCGTTTTGTTTTATAGGTAATGTAAGTGTTGTCAGGGAATTTGTAATAGAATTTGTCATTGAAAGGCTCTAGTACCTCAGAAGCTTCAAGACCCAAGTCTCCATCACCATCCTTAAATTTTAAGCTTAGAATGAGGGTATCAATGGCAGACGGATCGGCAATATCTTTGAAGACAATTTTATCGAATTCAATTTCAGGAATGGGGCCATACTGGGGAGGGTCGAAGCAGGAAGTCAATAATAGGGCAGCCATTCCGCACAATGCAAACCAATTTCCTATAGACTTCATTTGTTATACATTTACCAACCCGTAAAATTGTAAACGCTTGGAGACTTTTGAAAGGATTATCCGGGATTTATATCCTCTAAACGACGGAGCGTTCGAAGAAATTGCATTAAACCTGTTTCGCCTGCAATCTGTCGAGAACAAAGTCTACCAAAGATACATCACTTATCTCGGGGTAGAGGTTGAAAAGGTTAACTCAATCTGTGACATTCCGTTTTTGCCCATATCTCTATTTAAGTCCCAAACGGTTGTTTGCGGAGCGTGGACGCCTGAATTAATTTTCTCGAGCAGTGGCACGACCGGCCAAGAAGTAAGTCATCATTTGATCCCTTCCCTTGACCTTTACCTTCGTCACAGTCAGAAGATATTCGAAGGATATTTTGGTCCCCTTGATCAATATCATGTGCTGTGCCTTCTTCCTTCTTACCTGGAGCGTACCGGATCATCCCTCGTGGCGATGGCAAATCATTTCATCAACGAAAGCAAGTCATTGTTTTCTGGATTTCACCTAAATGATTTAGATCGGTTGGTCTCCAAATTGGAAGCATTGAAGGGGAATCGAAAAGTGCTCTTGTTGGGCGTTTCATTTGCCCTGCTAGACCTCGCAGAACAGTATGAGGTTGACCTTAGTCATTGTATTGTCATGGAAACCGGTGGTATGAAAGGACGGCGTCAGGAAATTACAAGAAAAGAACTCCACGAGATTCTATGTAAAAACATGAATATTGGGAAGGTGTATTCTGAATATGGGATGACGGAGCTGCTCTCACAAGCGTACTCTTCCGGGGAAGGATTGTTCAGGTGCCCTTCATCTATGAGGGTGATTTTGCGGGAGGTAAATGATCCTCGCAGTCCAGAAGTCTTCTCAATAGGGGCAATTAATGTCATTGACCTTGCAAATTTTCATTCCTGCGCATTTATTGAAACTCAGGATTTAGGAAGATTTCACCAGGATGGTCATTTTGAGGTACTTGGCAGGATGGACAATAGCGATTTGCGGGGCTGTAATCTCATGCTCTGATAGCCATTTTTATCGCCAAAACGACAAAAACATACGTCGAATTTGTTAAACAGGAAGGGTTTACTACTTTTGTTAGTCATAAACCCAACCTGTTATGAAAAGAGTTTTAGCGTTCGTTGCCCTTGTTGCATTCCTCAGCTCGTGCAGTTCTTACACTTGCCCAACCTATAGCAAGAAAGAAGTTAAGAAGACAGAGAATAAGATCTGATAAAATTAACCCTAAGGCATTAGCCTTAGAGGTACTTTTTCACATCATCCGCATGGATGGTGTCTCCTGCCATTATCACCAGCCTTTCTATCACATTTCGTAGTTCTCGGATATTACCCGTCCAAGGGTGAGATTCCAGTAATTTAATTGCTTTAATATCTGCTTGCTTTTTCTTTGAGCCATATTCCTCAGAGATGTCTGCGAGGAACTTTTCCACCAACAGCGCCACGTCTTCTTTTCTATCTGCGAGAGCAGGGACATCAATCAATATCACACCAATCCGGTGGTACAAATCTTCCCTGAAACGGCCTTCTAAAATTTCTTTCTTCAGGTTCTTATTTGTTGCTGCAACTACCCTGACATTAACAGAAATATCCTTCTCACCACCTACTCTATTAATTTTGTTCTCTTGTAATGCCCTCAATACTTTGGCCTGGGCTGCCAAACTCATGTCTCCAATCTCATCCAGAAAAAGTGTACCGCCTTCTGCCTGCTCAAATTTTCCAATCCGTTGCTTGATTGCGGAGGTGAAAGAGCCCTTTTCGTGACCAAACAGCTCGCTTTCAATCAGCTCACTTGGTATGGCGGCACAGTTTACTTCAACAAAGGGACCATCATGGTGATTGCTTTTTTCATGAATGGACTGCGCAACCAGTTCTTTTCCACTTCCGTTTGGGCCGGTGATCAGAACACGTGCTTCGGTGGGGGCTACTTTGTCGATCATTTCCCGTACCCTTTCCAGGCCAGCCGACCGACCAATCATTTCAAATTTTCGAGAGACTTTTTTCCGCAACGATTTAGTCTCTTTTACCAACGAACTGCGGTCCAGGGCATTTCGGACGGTGATCAATAAACGATTGAGGTCCGGTGGTTTCTGCAGAAAGTCGTAAGCCCCCATTTTGATTGCATCGACGGCCATTTCAGTGGTGCCATGGGCGGAGATCATGATGAAAGGTGTGTGGATATTCTTGAGTTTGGCTTTCTGCAACACCTCCATGCCATCCATCTTTGGCATCTTGATGTCGCAAAAGGCAAGGTCATAGGAATTGGTTTCAAGAAGCACAAGTCCTTCAGCCCCGTCTTTAGCCTCATCGACTTCCAGTTTTAACTCTTTTTGGTCCAGCAAAATATCTTTCAGCACTGCTCGGATACTGGCTTCATCTTCAATAATGAGGAGTTTTGGCATAGGGCAAAAATAGTGAAACCTGCCGCGCTTTCACGCAGCAGGCTTCATGTTAAAAAAATGCAAGCTTGTAAGCCGGGTTCTGTACCCATCCCGATTGTGATCGGGTTGGGACCTCATCATTTATCTGGTCACATCATCACTGACGGACTCCATCAGCCTACCCATCACGATACCTTTGCGGGTAAGAACGAGCCGTTCCCAATCTTGCGATTGCGTGACTTATTTGGCCTTTCAACTCGTAAGGTTTACCATGCCCCCGGTGTCACCATCGGAGCGGTGGGCTCTTACCCCACCTTTTCACCTTTTCCTCTCTGGATCCCGATAGCTATCGGGACCAAAGCGGTAGTCTGTTTTCTGTGGCACTGTCTGTCCCCGACAAGTCGGGGCCTTCCTGTTAGGAAGTACGTTGCTCTATGTTGCCCGGACTTTCCTCCCCCCGACAAGTCAGGGAGCGATAAGGCCGCTTGCGAGGCAAAAGTAAGGAAAACTTGAATGAGATTGGTTACGACATCTTTATTCGTTAGTCGGCTTCGCAGCCCGCGATCTTCACCTTCAATGATGAAATGAAAGATTGCCCAACGATCTAAAATAGCTTAGAATGGTTTGCGATGTTACACTGCGAATTTTAAAACGAGGATCTAGGGCGCTAATGAATATCCGCGCCGGTCAATTTCATTTCATATTGATCAGCCAGATTGGCCACTTCTTGCAACATTTCCTTAATGTCATCTTCGCCTACACCATCGAGAGAGGAAACCGCTTCAACCTGCAGATAGTTCTCACTTATCATTAAGCGGCAATAATTG
>JAYVRH010000685.1:0-3368 GCA_043776495.1 Cyclobacteriaceae bacterium | reverse complement strand
TGTGCCCGCCACGAGGGAGGCCAGATCCAGGGTCACCACACGTTTGCCAAACAGAACGCGTGAAACTTTTTTCTGAATGATCCTCAATGCGAGGCCTTCGGCAATGGCCGTCTTACCTACCCCTGGCTCACCGATCAAAATCGGATTGTTCTTCTTTCTTCTGGAAAGAATCTGAGCAACCCTTTCAATTTCTTTCTCGCGCCCAACTATCGGGTCAAGTTTGTTGTCCTCGGCCAGTTTGGTAAGGTCGCGGCCAAAATTATCAAGCACCGGCGTGCGTGACTTTTCAATTCCCTTTTTTTCCTTGCCTGCGCCCCCGGCGCCAGTGCCACCAGCACTTCCAAACATTTTGGAAGAATCGTCATCGGGATCGTCGGTATCTTGAGAAGCTACCGGTTGATCATGCTGATACTCGAGCATTTCTTTTACAACATCGTATGCCACGTCAAATTTGTTTAAGATTTGTGTTGCGAGATTGTCTGGATCACGCAGGATGGACAGGAGCAAATGCTCTGTGCCAATCAGCTGCGCCTTAAATACCTTTGCTTCAAGGTAGGTAATCTTCAGCACCTTTTCTGAAGCGCGGGTCAACGGTATATTCGAAAGATTTTTTACCTGATGTGTGGCGGTTCCTTTGGAGATTTTTTCAATTTCAACCCTTAGCTCGTCAATTGGAACGCCAAGTTTTTTCAGTACCCCCACAGCGACACCTTCGCCTTCGCGGATCATGCCAAGGACCAGATGTTCTGTACCAATATAATCGTGACCTAGCCTAAGAGCCTCTTCCCTGCTGAGCGAGATTACTTCTTTCACACGATTAGAAAATTTTGCTTCCATGCCCCTCTTTATTGTTATAAATGTAAGTTGATGATGACTCAAATGCAACAGGCGTTCTGATGTCAATCCTTCATACGAATGGTTTCAAAATAAAACACCACTTCGGTTTTATTTGTTCACTTTTTCTGATGCGAGGCGCCAATGACGGCCGCAGCGTTGGGGCCCTCGCAAAACACCAGGTCGATCAGGCTGAGGTTAGGTGCAAAGTTGTTGCCAAAAACCTGCCGGTAGGATTGAGGTTGATACACTTCCCGTTGCCGGAAGTCCTTTTTAGCTGAAATCAGGGCGCGGAGGTCATTTATTTCAGGAGGCAATTCTTTTTCGTAGGTCATACTTTCCGAAATGGTTTTTCCCCACTTCAACCATTTCAGACACATTGACAGGAGACTGAAGTTCAGATCATATAAATATTTATGTCCGGAAAATATTTCTCCCCTCAAATCATCTGAGTAATGTTCGTAAAATGGAGCTTTTGCGTAGGCCGACTGCACGGTTCTCCAAAAGTTATTTTGCCAACGAGCGGAGTAGTCAATCTCCACATCGGTGATCCTGACTTTAATATGCCTGGCCGTGAGTGGAATTGTCAGCCGTACTTCACCATGAGCGGTCATTACTAAACACCGATTACGGTAACTTTGTTTGACAAAGTTTTCATGCTTTTCTAAAATGATTTTTTCGAAAGGGTGGAGCGCACAAAAATATTCAAGCGATGGAAGAAAATGGAGTTCAATCAGAAGGGACTGCATGCGTGATGGCAGTATTTATGTTTATGCTAAAGATACTCTTCAAAATTTCCCAAACCCTGCCGGGTCACTACAGGTAAACCGGATGTAAAGTCGACAATCGTGGAGGGGACATTTCCTCCGGGGCCTCCATCGATCACCAAATCAACCTTGTGCTTGAACTCATGATAGATTTCTTCCGCGTCGGTTGTGTATTCTTTTATTTCATCGTCATTCTTCACAGAAGAGGTGATGAGTGGGTTGCCCAACAATATGACAATCTCTAAAGGAATCGGGTGTTGTGGAATTCGAATGCCGACTGTTTTTTTATTGACCCCTAATATCTTCGGTACCTGGCTATTGGAGTCAAAGATAAAGGTGAAAGGACCAGGCAACGTGCCCTTAAGAATCTTGAATTCCGGTGTCTCGATTCGAAGGACAAATTCAGAAATATGACTGAGGTCTGAACAGATAAATGATAAATCTAACTTTTGAGGTTTAATATCCTGAATCTTACACAAGCGTTCCACGGCCCTCCGATTTAGCAGGTCACAACCAATGCCATAAACTGTATCGGTAGGATAGATGATCACACCGCCGTGCTGCAATATTTCCACAGCCTGTTTAATCTTGCGTGGTTCTGGATTTTCAGGATGGATTTTCAGAAGTATTGCTTGCATGGATTACTTTATGAATCAGACCGCCATTCAAAACTAACTCTTTCGATCCGGCTGCGTTTTATTATTTTTGAACTTCTTTATCTATGGCACAATTCCAAAAAGTGAAATTGGTAGCATTTTTAGTCGGCTCAATGCTGCTGATCACCTTTACGTTCTATTTCTACCAGATTATTTACACGCCTAACATTCTGGTTGACCAGGAGTCCCGCCTGTTTGTAATTAAATCCGGGACAACCTATCGTGGTGTTTTGGAAGCATTGGGTAAAGAAAGGATCGTAGATGACATGGTATCATTTAGTTTCCTGGCAAGGTTAAAAGATTTTGACCGAACGATTCAACCCGGCCGCTTCATGTTGAGGGGCAACATGACCAACCTGGCCGCGATTGACGCGCTGCAAAGTGGAAGAAGGGAACCCGTCAATGTGACGTTTACCTATGTGAGGTTGCTCAGTGAGCTGAATGAAAAAATCACAAAAAATATTGGTGTAACGCCTGAAGAATTTGAGGATGCCTTGGATGAATTCATCGCCGACAACCAGGAAGGATTTACAAAGGATAACATCCTTTGTATGTTCATCCCCAATACGTATCAAGTCTATTTTAATGTGGTGCCCGAGGAATTGGTAGCACGCATGCACGATGAGTATTTAAAGTTTTGGACAGAGGACAAAAGATTAAAAGCAAAGGAAATTGGTTTGACACCCATCGAAGTTTCCATTCTCGCATCGATTGTGCAGGCGGAGACGGTCAAACCGGATGAGGCTCCCAGGATCGCTGGACTTTATATTAACAGATTGAAGAAAGACATTGCACTTCAGGCGGATCCTACGTTGGTTTATGCAGTGGGAGATTTTACAATGAAGCGCGTGTTGAACGAGCACAAGGAAGTAGAGTCTCCTTATAACACATACAAATATTCAGGGCTTCCACCAGGTCCTATCAACATGCCGCAAATCATCAATATTGAAGCGGTACTGGATTACGAGAAAAGCGATTACATCTACATGTGTGCCAGGGAAGATTTTTCGGGGTACCACAATTTTGCAAAAAATCTTCGTGACCATAATCAGAATGCCACGAAATACCAACGGGCGCTCACCATCGAGATTGCCAAAGGAAAGGCGTTGAG
>JAYVRH010000684.1:0-3370 GCA_043776495.1 Cyclobacteriaceae bacterium | reverse complement strand
TGCTCTGTTCATTACACCTTTTATTCTTTCGAATTATGGATGGCAAGAAGTTTTTTTAGTTACGGGAGCGTTGGGTTTCGTATGGCTTGTTTTTTGGTGGGTGCTATATGAAATTCCTGAGCGGTCAAAGCGAGTAAGTAAAGAAGAACTTGCTTACATCAATCAAGGTCAGGACTCGGACGATAATGCTCTTGATGATCAAACAAAATCTATTAAATGGGGTAAACTATTTACATTACCACAAACATGGGCGTATGTGTTTGGAAAATTTTTAATCGATCCCATCTATTGGTTTTTTCTATTTTGGCTACCCTCTTACTTTGCTTCCACATTTAATCTTGACTTAAAAAAACTAAGTCCTGAGCTAATAATTATTTATGCTGCCACGACAGTAGGAAGTATTGCCGGTGGCTATTTTTCTTCGCTACTCATTAAACGAGGTTCGACAGCAATTAACGCCCGCAAAACGGTACTCTTCATCATTGCAGTTGTTGAGCTATCTATTATTTCGGCTCAGTATATAACCGATGTTTGGGTAGCGGTGGCACTTATCAGCATTGTGGTTGGCGTGCATCAAGCCTGGGCAACTAATATTTTTACTATGGCCTCCGACTTATTTCCTAAACAAGCGGTAAGTTCTGTGGTAGGCATTGGCGGCATGGCAGGTGCCATCGGAGGCATCATATTCCCAATGTTTGTGGGTTATCTATTGGACGTGTATAAAGCCTCCAACAATCTTTCAGGGGGTTATAATATTTTATTTACTGTGTGTGGTGTAACATATTTTATGACCTGGATAATTATCCATTTGTTAACCAAAGATCGAACACGGGTCTCACTTTCAAGTATTCAAAACTGAGGTT
Organism: Cyclobacteriaceae bacterium; assembly: GCA_043776495.1. Taxonomy (GTDB): domain Bacteria; phylum Bacteroidota; class Bacteroidia; order Cytophagales; family Cyclobacteriaceae; genus ELB16-189. The sequence goes on along the minus strand of JAYVRH010000684.1, from coordinate 2,507 downwards.
GAGAACAAATTAAAACGCTACGATCGGCATACTTCCATTGCCTTGCCGCATTTAGATGTAATGAGTGGTTGCCTTTGTTCGAACTCAACACTGGATATGATGTTGTGTGTAAGTGGTTTGATTATTTGAAAAAATAAGGGCGTTATATAACAGGCTATGTATAGCTGGTAAACATTTCTGAAGTAGCATTTCCCTCACCCCGGCAATTGGAAATATGCATACATTTTTAGCTTGGGATAGCGCTCGAAAGCCAGCTAGAGGTCCCGTGTTTGCCCCCAAAATTGAGATTCAGACTGTCATCGATTTTCTTGTTCTTGAATTGATTCCGAATGAACCAATCTTCAATTTTCAATTTTCTTCTTTCCAAAAGTCATCGCCATTTTTACCGCCTCATAGGCATTCACCAGTCCTCCGGTATTGCTCAAATTGTTAAAGTCAGTGGTACCTCCACCAGGTTTTTGGACCTTGAGTCCGTCAAACTTGCGAGTGGATTTCTTGAGAATTTCCAGCACCTGCAACGGAGTCAGGTCGGGAAAGTAGGACATGACCAAAGCTGCCACACCCACTGTAGAGGGGCATGCCATGCTGGTTCCGCTTTGATTTTTGTATGTATTCTCAGGTGTAGTTGAATAAATTTCGACACCTGGAGCAAAGAGGTCAACATATTTTTTTCCATAGTTGGAAAAGCTGGCCACGAAACTTTCGTCTGTTCCCCACGATGAAGCCCCCACTTCCAGCCAGTTATTTGCTCCTTTGCCGTTTAGATAGTTGCGGGTGGGGAAATTTTTTTCTTTGTCGATATCCTCGCTGTCATTACCAGCTGCGTGAATGAGCAGTACACCTTTTTTCTCAGCATACTTGACGGCTTGGTCCACCACATCTTTATCAGGTGAAATGGATTTTCCAAAACTCATGTTCACGATTTGCGCACCGTTGTCAACGGCATAACGGATGGCATTGGCAACGTCTTTGTCACGTTCATCCCCGTTGGGCACAGTCCGTACCGACATGATCCTTACATTGTCGGCGATCCCTTTAATGCCGATATTATTCTTACGATCCGCAGCAATGATGCCTGCCACATGTGTTCCATGCTCTGCGTCCGGGCCCTTCACGTCATTGTTGCCATAAATTCTTTCATTCAGGTTGCTGTAATTGTCACCAACGATCAGCCGGGAATCAAAATCAGGATTGTAGCCATATTCAACGATGACTTTATAATATTTAACTCCCTCGTCCAATTCAGCCAAAGCTTGATCAATGTCACCATCGTCACCCATGCGCTTGAGCATGCTGGAGGTAAAACTTTTGGCAAACGCCAATGTCGGATCCGTGGTTTTGAAAGAATCCAGGAGTGTCATGGTGAGCTTATCCACTTTCATAACCGACTTCAAAGTATCTGCACTCATTCGGATATTGCCAGACATATTCCTGTAGAGGTCATATTGCTTTTGATTTTTATCCCTCAACTTTTCGTATTTGTCCCGGACCTTCTTGAAGCTCTCAAATTCAGCCCTTTGTTTTTTAGGAACTTTTCCATCTCCGATTGATCCATACTTCTTTTGGAGGCGAATGTATTCACGGGTCAGTTCGTAGGTGTCTTCATTCACGTTGCCATTTTTTCCGCCAATGAAATTCCAGCCATGCACATCATCGATGTATCCATTTTTATCATCGTCTATTCCGTTTCCGGGAATTTCGTCTTCGTTGGTCCAAATCACACTTTTCAAATCTTCATGGTCAATATCAACGCCGGAATCGACTACCGCGACAATCACCGTGCGGGATGGTTGACCTTTTAGTAGCGAAGAGTATACTTTTTCGGAACTAACGCCCTGCATGTGGTCTGCTTCCGGATCCAGCAAGAACCAATCTGATGGAGATGTTGCAGGATTTTGTGCATTTAAAGTAAAAAATGTGCAAAGAAAAAAAACGCTACTGAAGATTGCGGTACGATATGACATGGTATTGTATCCCCGATGGTTGGTGAATCAAGTCGGCAAAATACAAGGCGGGGATGTCAATACTAAGAAATTATTAAGAAGTACCGAAAATATTACTTCTGACGGCTATGTAAGGATAACGAACGGTACCATCCATTCTTGTGAGTCACCTTTATCAAAACAAAACCAGCCACCTATGGTACACCTGAGCCTCCTGTCAATCGCCATTTTTTATAGCCTGTTTTTCTATTTTGTGATGTCTGTGTGGAAGGAAAGGCAACAAGCGGGGAGGACGCAGGTGGTGTGAGTGCTCACGATTCCTTTCAATTACTTTAAGTTTCTGATGCCTTATTTTTTATAAATAAGGTGGATAGGTTGAGCATGGTCGCGACGGGCTGAGCGGAGTCGAAGCCCTCGTCCAATTCCCATAAAACAAAAACCCAACTGAAATAGTTGGGTTCTCTTCGTGCCGAAGGGGGGACTCCCCGCTGAGACATCGGGGTAAACTTCTCGTCCCAACTCCCATAAAAACAAAAACCCAACTGAAATACAGTTGAGTTTTTC
>JAYVRH010000683.1:0-3373 GCA_043776495.1 Cyclobacteriaceae bacterium | reverse complement strand
GATAAGGATCGATTTCAATAGCTTTGTTAATCATTTCTTTAGCCTTGACAAATTGATTGTCAAAGGCATATAGTCGCCCGATCAATCTCAGGTCATCTTTATTGATGGGGTCAGACTCCAGTCGAATATTAAATTCTTCAATCCCACCTTTGAAATCTCCCATAATCTCTGCTCTTGCCTGGGCATGGGTTACCGAGGGCCATGGATTGATAGCCAGGTATTTCCTATATTCTTCATCCGCTAATTTCCAGTTCCAGTAAAAGCGGCTGTGAATCACATAAAATAATGCATACGATTTCTCAGACTCCGGATCCAGCTCAAGAACCTTTAGCGCGAGCGGCATCATCTTTTCAGCAAGTTCTAAATTGCTCCGTTTCCATGAAAGATAATAACACATTGCCAAACCAGCATACGCATCTGCATAAGCTGAGTCAAGTTGTATGGCCTTTTCAAAATACGGCTTGGCCTGGAGGCCCTTTGAAGGCTTCAAAATTTGTTGCCCTCGCAAATAGTTTTCATAGGCTTCAGTATTAGCGGTAGGCCTTTCCTTATTGTGTTTCCTATTTCCTAATAAACTTATCTTCATTTTATCCGAGATCGCTTTTGAAATCTCATCCTGTATGGCAAAAATATCGCTCTTGTCTTTATCGTACCGCTCCGACCAGATATGCGCACCATCCCTCACGCTGATCAATTGTGCCGTTATGCGAACCTTGTTTCCCGATTTCATAATGCTTCCTTCCAGCACGGTGGCTACGTTTAGTTTTTCGCCCAAATCACGCAAGTCAATCTTTTCTCCTTTAAACTGAAAAGAGGATGTGCGGCCAATCACTTTCAGTTCTTTGATGCGTGACAATGCTGTAATGATATCTTCTGCAATGCCATCACCCAGATATTCCTGATCTTTAGACGAACTCATGTCTACAAATGGAAGAACCGCAATAGATTTATCAATTACCTCGTCCTGTACTTGCGAAACAAATTTTGGATATAGAAAATAGCCAGCAATAATCAATAGAAGAGCAATCGCGCCAGCAAGAATGAATCTGGTTTTTGATTTGGGAGTGTTCGTTGTTGGCCTGCCTTCCGTAGCTTCAGCAAAGGAAGGTTGTTGGTTATTGGTTGTTCGAGGAGCTTGAGAAATAGGGTTCTTCAGTGCGCTAATTATTTCTTTAATAGCATTGGCAAACTTGTTTACCTGGTTTTTGTAATCTGACTTTACAAGATTTAAAGAACGGTCGTCATGCGGTTTGAGTGGACGATTTACGCCCACTTCTTTGTAGATAAACTCAATCGCCCGCAGCACTCCACCAATTTCATTTTCAATGATGGATTTATCTTCTGCATCAAGGTCATGGATTTTGATAGGAAGAATCCTGCTCGCTACATTGCCGTTGCTCAATTTTATATCTCTTCCAAACTGATCTTCATTTGCCAGTTTATTAAATACTACAAATTCATGTTGCCACGCAAATGATTTTGGGTCACAATACGTTTGAGAAATGATGGGGATGAAGATGAGGCATTTTAATTTTCCTTCAAGGCTTTTGTCAACGTTGTGGGTTTCGAGCAGGCCATCATGAGGATTTTTATCGAAGTAAATAGTAAGTGAATCTTTAAGTGTGGCGCGCAGTTCTTTCTCCAGATTCTGAACGAATTCAGTTACCCAGCCATCGAGGTTATCGTTGTGGCGGTAGCTTACAAAAATATCATATTCGTATCCCTGAATTAACGAAGGCATAGCGATCTATTAGAAGATGAAGACCTGTCCGCCCATTGGCGGAGGTCGTATTCGAAGTCAGGAATTATGGATGGCATCACTCAAATATACTCTTTTAAGGCTATTTTGGTTAATTTGCACGATGCCCAATCTTTATGTCATTGCAGGTTGTAATGGAGCCGGTAAGACAACCACATCATTCACTGTTTTGCCAGAAATGCTTAACTGCAAAGAGTTTGTTAATGCCGATGAAATTGCCAGGGGGCTTTCTCCCTTTCAGCCTGAGACTGTTTCGTTTCAGGCAGGAAGGATCATGCTTAATCGCATAAAGAAACTATTAAAAGAAGGAAAGGATTTTGCTTTTGAAACCACACTTTCCACTAAAAGTTATGTTTCCTTTTTAAAGAGCGCACAACAGAAAGGCTACTCCATTCTGTTGGTCTATTTTTGGCTGGAGTCGGTTGAGCTGGCAAAAAGCAGAGTAGCAGAAAGAGTAAAAAAGGGCGGACATAACATTCTCCCAGCCACCATTGAAAGAAGATACCATCGGGGGATAAAAAATTTCTTCGGATTATATCAAGATGCCGTTGACACTTGGGTTATCTATAATAATTCTAACGCCACACCCGAAATAATTGCCAGTGGAGTTGAAAAACGTGCAACTACTATTTATAATTCCGATATTTGGAGAATCATTCAATCTCAAAAATGAAACAGTCAGAAATTGATACCACGATAGATAAGATTACCAAGGGAGTAAAGCTTTCCATTGAACGACTTATTGAACAGACTAAGAAGGAAGATGGCGAACTGGTTATTTCAGAAAACGGGAAAGTTATTCGTGTCAAAGCGCGCGATATTCAAACTTCTGCACCGGATAAGTAGCAGTACACAAACGGTTGTTGTCTAGTTGCTATAACTACCTTGGTAATTCAAGCATTTAGATATTGATGAAGACCGCTGCCTTGCTCTCGCGAAAGCAGATTACTATATTTTTTGGGCATTTCGCATCTTGAGATGATAGATCCCATTTTATAAATCATTTGGCGGGAAAGGTACTTTCTTCATGAACTCTTTGAAACGCGGATGATCGCGAATAATATCAAACTCAGGATTAAATCGAATGGTCGGTACGTCAGTTTCCTTTTCATTATAGGCCAGTTCAAGCCATCGAAATCCTTCATCCAAATGCCCTAACCAAAATTCAATTTTTGCCTTAGCTGAATTAGTCCTTTGAGTAGCAATTTTCGAAAAATCCATCGAGGCATAAACTACTTCTGCCTCTTTCACTCTGTGAGTTTTCGTAAGCGCCCATATACGCAGTACATTGCAATCAAGATCCTGATCCAGTTCTTCAGCTTTCTTTAAGTTTTCGAAAGCCGTAGAATAGTTGCCTTCCTGGATGTTTACAAAGGCCATGGCGTGATAAGCCAAAGCGTGATAAGGATCGATTTCAATAGCTTTGTTAATCATTTCTTTAGCCTTGACAAATTGATTGTCAAAACCATAGAGTCGCCCGATCAATCTCAGGTCAACTTTATTAATAGGGTCAGACTCCAGTCGAATATTAAATTCTTCAATCCCACCTTTAAAGTCTCCCATAATCGCTCCTATGAGCACTGCATGGCCTGCCAAAGGCCTTGGATTGATAGC
>JAYVRH010000682.1:0-3377 GCA_043776495.1 Cyclobacteriaceae bacterium | reverse complement strand
TGGGAACCATCAATGATGCTACAGTCAAACCATTCGCACCCTCTGCATCGGTTGTATCAGACAGAACCAATTGCCTTGCTCCAAATGGTGTGGTGACCGCTAGTGTCGCTGGCTCAATCCTCTATATTTTTAAATGGTTTGATGGTTTGGCGGTTAAGACCAATCCGGATTTTCAAGCTGTCGACTACATGGACCTTGATGTCGGCCCTTACACGGTTACAGCGACCGATCCAGTCACTGGTTGTGTTTCACCACCCTCTACCACCAACGTGTTAGACAAACGAGTGATACCGACTTTTACATTGGCATCAACACCTTCCTATTGTTTGGACAGTGGACGGGACCCGGTTGGTTCACTTACGTTAACGCTCACCAACGGCAATGAAATATTTTTGGGTGATGCGGTATGGAGTCCCAATGGCTCAAGCCAGATTGCTGGAAAGGGAGTGGAAGTAAATGGTGTGTATCCTGGATATTATGACGTCGAGGTAACGACCACGGAAGGTTGCACGAACAGCGGTCAGGTTGAAGTATTGACACAAATCAATCCTTATAATGGCATATCACTGAACGGGGACAATCAAAATGATTTTTTTATCATTGATTGCATCTCATTATTTCCTAATAATAATGTTAAGGTATTTAACCGGAATGGTATTAAAGTATTTGAAGCGGATGGTTACAATAATTCAGATATCTCGTTCAAGGGAATTGGTGAACAGGGTGTATATACACTCGGAAACCAGCTGCCGGATGGAACTTACTACTATATCATAGACAAAAGAGACGGTACCAAACCCGTAGCAGGATTCCTTGAGTTATTCAGATGAGGAAGAGAATAGGAATACTTATTGGACTAATGATAATGTCAGCACTTGTTGCCACGGCTCAGCAACGCGCCATTCAGTCTCTCTATATGTTCGATCCCTTGCTTGTAAATCCTGCCTATGCCGGTAATCAGGTGCTTCTGAGCACGACGGCCATTTACAGAAACCAGTGGGTAAACCTGGAGGGTGCCCCCAAGACGTTGACCACGACAATACATTCTGGCTTTAAAAAAAGCCGCGTGGGATTGGGAATCCTGATTTCAAAGGAGTCAATCGGAATCCACGATGATACAGGACTTTATGGAATCTATTCCTATAAACTTCCGATTTCCTTAAGAAGAAAAAGTCAATTGTCATTCGGCATCCAGGGAGGGTTCAACTCATTGACCACCGATTACAATAAGCTGACTCTGAAATCATTGGCTGACCCTAATCTGAGTGGTGTAGATAAAAAGTTTAATCCAAATGTTGGGGTGGGCGTATTTTACCGGGAGAACAATTTCTATGGTGGCATTTCTGTGCCTTACCTGTTGGAAAACAAGATTGTCTCCTTGAGTGATGTTGGAAGTCTTGCTACGCAAAAAAGGTACTACTATGTTTTCGCAGGATTCAGTGCCAGACTTTCTAATAATATAAAAATTATTCCTTCCACTTTGGTCCGCATACAAGAACAGGCGCCTGTCAGCTTTGACATCAATAGTACTTTTGTCTTTTACGACATTATTGGATTGGGCTGCTCGTATCGGTTTCAGGATGCTGTCGTGGGACTTTTTGAACTCCAGATCAACGAAAATTTTCATGTTGGATATGCCTATGACTTCACGACTTCACAATTAAGTCAGTTTTCAAATGGCTCGCATGAACTGATGATCAACTACAGGTTAAAGATTACAAGAATTCATAGGGGATTGGCGTGTCCCACCTATTGGTAAGAACTTTTTTATTCGGTTCCTCCTCAGAAATGCTCACCCAAATAAAGACCACCAAAAGTTGCTCCAATGCAGGCAAGAAGGCTGACGGTTATATAGAATATCATGGACGTGGTAAACCCGCTTTGCAATAGATAAAGTGTTTCCTGGCTGAAGGTAGAAAATGTGCTGAAGCCTCCGCAGAAGCCTACCACCCAGAACAATCGGGCAGAGGGAGAAATGATCTGCTTATGATCAGCCATACCAATAATAAGGCCTAAAGCAAAGCAAGCCGCCACATTGACAACCAGTGTACCCCATGGAAAATCATGGGTGTGTAAGTCGCTGATCCATTTGCCCAATGAATAGCGTATGACGCTGCCTAGTCCGCCGCCAAAAAATACGATGAGCATTGTCTTCATATCCTAGGTCGTGTTGATCGCGGCAAGTAAGTCATTTTATTGATTCGCTGGACGTTCAAGGCTTTTGAATGACTTGATTTGCACGGGACTAACCTCAATGGGAGGCCTGATCGCGTGGGTCATCACGCTGATTACTTTTTCCTTTAAGACAGGAAGGTCGGCAAGTCTTAATCCCATCGTGGGAATTTCTTCCAGTACTTTGATTTTGATCGTGCCGTGCTTGATCGTGAATTCTTTTGGTGGCATCAATTCACCCGCGCCCAGAATGACCATCGGCAGAACGGGTTGCTGCGTCTCAATTGCAATTCGAAATGCACCATCATAAAATGGTTGTAACGGCTCTTTTGACCTGTTTTGCGTGCCTTCAGGAAAAATCAAAATGGAGATGCCACGTTTTAGCACATCTTTTAAGTGGTCCATGCTTTTTCTTCGGCTCTCGTTGCTGGACCGATCTACAATGATGGCCGCGTTGCTTGCAATCCAGCCGAACACGGGTATTTTCTTTAGCTCTTTCTTGGCCAGGGGACGAATCTGTGTGGGCACCGTGAGGCAAACGCCTGGGATATCAAGGTAGGAAGTATGGTTGCTAATATAGACGTACGATTTCCCAGGATGAATATTTTCCTTACCATAGATTTCATATGGGATGAAATTGAGTTTACTGAAGGTCCATGACCAGAGTTTTAAAAACTGATAGCTGATCGTGCCGTATTTTTCCCCAAAAAGAAAAGGTAACAGGATGCCCGGCAAGTAAACGATCATGAAAAAGGTAAAGACAAACAATACCCAGGCGATGTACAGGTTTTTAAGAACAGAACGGACAGATCTCAAGCAGAATATTTTTTCGCAAGATGGGAAAAAAATCAATGCTCGTATGTTCAGGTTGTTCAATCACTTTCTAACGAGCATATTTCCAGTTCCGAATTTTTCCCTCGGCAAGCCATTCGATTGCTGTGGTTATTCGTTTGTCGCGGGTAGCCACTGTTTTGGCCCCCGATATCCAATCGATGTATTCTTTCTTATTTGTGTAACTAAATTCATCAAAAGTCAATTGTACCTGCTTGACTTTCGCAAGCGCTTTTTTGAACGGCGGGGGTATTACAAGAGCTTTCCTGACGGTTGTTTTTGGTTTTCGGATTACCTTAATACCTTCCTCGTTTAGCCGGGCCGCCTCCCGGATATATTCTAGCAGGATTTTGTCCGAGGGGAGATCTTTTATA
>JAYVRH010000681.1:0-3382 GCA_043776495.1 Cyclobacteriaceae bacterium | reverse complement strand
CCCTTCCACCCAAAAACGAAGTTGCGTTTTGCAAGACTTCCCAAATTGAAATAGCGTGATCATTGGCTGCTACCACAATCTTATCGACCGTTGAGTCTCCGATGCCCCGTTTCGGTAAATTGATGATCCTCCTGAAGGAGGCTTCGTCCTGTTGGTTGATCGAGAAGCGGAGGTAGGCAAGGAGGTCTTTGATCTCCTTTCGTTGATAGAAAGACAATCCACCTACCACCTTGTATTTGATATTCATCCGGCGCAATGCTTCTTCCAAAGCGCGGCTCTGGCTATTGGTCCGGTAGAGGATTACAAAGTCGCTGAACTTGAGCTGATGCTGCATCTTCTCTTCAAAGATGGAGGTTGCAATAAGCTTCCCTTCTTCGTTGTCTGACACTGCCTTAATCAATTCAATCAATGGCCCGTCTTCGTTGGAGGTCCAAACATCCTTAGGGAGCTGTGCCTTGTTTTTGGCAATGACCGAGTTGGCGGCCTGTACAATATTTTTTGTCGAGCGATAATTTTGCTCCAGCTTAATGATGCGTAAATCAGGGTAGTCCTTTTCAAAATTGAGGATGTTGCTGATGTCAGCTCCGCGGAAAGCATAGATGCTTTGAGCGTCATCACCCACCACGCAAATATTCTCCCGCACGGCCGCCAGTTTGCGTATGATAAAATACTGGCAGAGGTTGGTGTCCTGAAACTCATCCACCAATATGTAATGAATTCGTTGTTGATATTTATTCAATACATCGAGATGCTCTTTAAAAAGTTTATCTGTATTAAATAGCAGATCGTCAAAGTCCATGGCGCCCGATTTGAAACAGCGGAGCGTATAATTCTTATAAATGTTACCAATTTCGGGACGCATGTTGGCGGCATCATCGGTCATGACGACTCCATTCGTGAGGTATTCCTGCCATGAAACAAGGCGGTTCTTAGCGGAGGAAATACGATTATAAACGACGTTGGCTTTGTACTGAGTCTCATCCAGCCCCATTTCTTTCACCACTTGCTTGATCAAAGATTTGGAGTCGTCGGTATCATAAATGGTGAAGCTATTGGGATAGCCAAGGTGATGGGCTTCAGCCCGTAGTATCCTCGCAAATACAGAGTGGAATGTACCCATCCAGAGATTGCGGGCATCCTGGCCGACCACTCCTTCAATCCTTTCCCGCATCTCACGGGAAGCCTTGTTTGTAAAGGTCAGAGCCATGATGTTGAAGGGGTCAACCCCGTGGCTCATCATAAGGTGGGCGATCCGGTAGGTGAGTACCCGTGTTTTGCCAGAACCCGCGCCAGCGATAATCATACACGGCCCTGTAGTATTGACGACGCCCTCCTGCTGAGGAGGGTTTAATTTTTCCAGATAATCCATTCAAAAAATCTCCGCGCAAGTTAAACCACCTTCGTCAATCATTTTGATGATTCGACTTATAATTTTGCGCGAACGTCATGTTCTCCGGTGAAGCTTGATTTCCAGAAGACTGAAGGTAATCTGTTTGAAGCCGGATGCTGAAGAAGTTTATGAACTGATACCCAGGTATTTTGAATCAGGCAGTAAGATTTTACAGAATGAGCTCAGACGCGATTTCAGGCATCAGATTCTTGGGCTCCGAAAGGAGTATGCATAATCTGAGGTGCTTGGTATCTGGCCCGGGTTCCATAGGTAAAGTCATTACCAGGTGCTAGGTAGCTTAGGCGATCATAATATAGAAAAGCGATTATTGAAATAAGACTATTTGTCGGGTACGTAATCAAGGTAGTAGTATCTTTCCGCCATGATAAAAGTAGGAGAGATTCTTGTTTCAGACGATATCAAGACAATCGAATTTGTATGCCACCTGGAGAAGTGTAAAGGTGCCTGTTGCGTTGAGGGCGATCTTGGCGCACCTCTGGAAGAAGATGAACTTCCTGTCATGCATGAAATCCAAAAGGCGGTGGCTCCCTATCTCACAGCTGATGGAAAGAAAGCAATTTATGAACAAGGACCCTACATTCTTGATGAGGATGGAGACTATTCAACTCCAACGATTGGGGGAAAAGAGTGCGCTTATGCCCATTATGATGAAAAAGGAATTCTTAAGTGCGGGATTGAACAGGCCTTTCTTGATGGAAAGACTTCTTTCCGAAAGCCCATATCATGCCACTTGTATCCGATCAGGATTACAAAGAAGAAAGGATTTGAAGCAGTCAACTACCACCAATGGAACATTTGCTCAGATGCCTGCAAGTTGGGTAGCGCGTTGGGTGTGCCACTCTATAAATTTCTAAAGGATCCTCTCATCCGGAAATACGGAGTAGCATGGTACAACACCCTCGTGAACGTCATTGAAGAACCAACTAAGAAATCCAAGTGACCATTATCCAAGTAAAAAGCCGTCCTTGTTTAGGACGGCTTTTTACTTTTTACGGATGGCTAATTGCTCTTATTCAGCTTCTACCTTGATCTTGATTTCATGCTTCACTTCCTTGTGAAGGTCGAGATTGACAACATAATCACCAAGTTGTTTCGGTTGCTCTTTGAAAATGATCTTCTTACGATCGACGTCGAATCCTTTTGCTTTTAGGGCATCGGATACTTGCAACGAAGTAATCGCTCCGAAAATTTTTCCAGTCTCACCTGCTTTGGTTTTCAGTTCCAGGGTCAGTTCCCCGATCTTTTGTGCCATTGCTACTGCCTCATCTTTTATCTTGGCAGCCTTGTGGGCCATCTGGCGAACGTTCTCTTCCACCATCCGCTTGTTGGAGTGATTGGCGATCAATGCAGAGCCATTCGGGATGAGAAAATTTCTACCGTATCCCGGCTTTACCTTTACAACGTCATTCTTATAGCCAAGCCCTTGTACGTCTTGCTTTAATATTATTTCCATCTGTCAACGGTTAAGGTTATTTCAATGCGTCACCGAGGTATGGCAGCAGCGCGATGTGGCGCGCACGCTTGATGGCCTGGGCAACTTTCTTCTGGTATTTCCAACTGTTGCCGGAAAGTCTGCTGGGCAGGATCTTTCCTTGCTCGTTGACAAATTTCATTAAGAAATCCGGATCCTTGTAGTCAATGTACCGGATGCCATTCTTCTTGAAGCGGCAATATTTTGGCTTGATATCTGCCCGCTTGATGGGTTCGTTTACAAGTGTCATGATCTTGTCTCCTCTCTTTCTCTCCTTTGTTGCGGAGCCTTATTTCCTTTGTTCCTGTTAAACTCACCCTTGCGTCTGCGTGCGTTGTATACGGTCGCAAACTTGTCAAGGCTGATGGTCAGAAAGCGCATTACTGACTCGTCCCTTCTGAATTCTGTCTCGAGTGTTCCGATGGTCTCCGGAGCTGCCGCAAATTCGATCAGGTTGTAAAAGCCTGTGGACTTCTTCTGGATGGGATATGCCATCTTCT
>JAYVRH010000680.1:0-3384 GCA_043776495.1 Cyclobacteriaceae bacterium | reverse complement strand
AGCAAGGTTTATCATATAAAATAGAAGCACCAATCCATTTCGGGTAGAAAGATAGAGGTGGAATAAATAGACAGTATAGAAAGAAGCAAAAGTCACTGTAAAAACATGAAGCGAGGGTACCCCAAACAGGCGGTAGTTATAGGGGCTTCCAAAAAGTATTTTAAAGAGAGGGACACCTCCTTCATATATAAAATCTAATGTCCATAGCATATAGATGAACGCAGTTACCAGCATAAGATTACGATCTTCAGAGAGCTTGATCTGTTTCCAGCTTCTTGACAAATTCTTCCAGAAATGGCCTGCCAATGAATTGGCTACAATCGTCAGCATAAGAAAAGAAAAGAGCGGCAGCGTTAACTTTGGATACAGGGTCGACCAGTTCAGTGCATAGACTGCCAATGCAATAGAGAATGAGAAAATATAACAATAGAAGGGGTTCATATTGCTTTACTCCATATTTGTATGTGCACGAGAAGAAACCTCCCACTTCCGAATCGGATGGTCAGATGGAGTGCGCGAATTAAGGAGCGAAACCATAACATGCCCTTTTCATCTAACATTACTCCAAGGGATTTAGCTCCATTACAATATATCTTAAAACGATCCAAAGCATCATGAAATATCATGGTGGATGAACCAGAAAAACTTAGTTGAAGTTCGGTATTCACAATTATTAAATGATCACAGATTTTTTGTAGTTTCCATAGAAAAGCGATGTCACTAAAATCCAGTTGAATTGAATTCTCATAGCCACCCACCATTCCAAAACTTTCCGTGCGAATCAACATTCCGCTGTTGATGGCTTTGTATTTCTTTAATGGAATCAGATTGTAAGGAACTGACCCAATCCTTTTGCCGCCTCCAAATTGAAATAAAAATGGTGAAACAATTCCATTTTTATCGCAGACAATCGGCACGAAGATTTTTCCTCCCGGATTTATTTTGTTTGCACTGGCATATTGCGCCAGCGTCCCAACAGGCCATCGCGTATCCTGATCCAGAAGAAAGAGCCAACGCTTCTCAAGTTGAGAAGCCAACGCATGGCCTGCATTGTAGGCTGCACTTACCCCGGCATTTGAAGAATCATGATGATAGTACATTTTGATCTTGTCCTGTTGGGGCATTGACTGGGGTTCGGGCGAGTTGTCATAAATGAACACCGTAAGGCCGCAACCAACCTGAGTCAATTCCGCCTCCAAAGACATCCATGATTCGGATTGAGTGATCGGCAATCGATAGATCACTACAACAAAGAGTACGCTCTCAAGAAACTCTTGTATTTCCACTTTGCTAAGGATAAGTGTTAAACTTCTGCATTTCCTGCGTGAGATTTGTCGTCCGCATTGAAAAAAGGAACAATCAAATGTATATTGAAGCTGCATTCAATAAGCCCACTGAATTATGAAAAAAATATCGGACTTCAAGGATTATTTAGAAGCCTATAATAGTAGTTCAGATGATCCCGGGGCGTTCTGGGCGGCGATCGCCAGGGAATTCATGTGGCAGAAACCGTGGGAAAAAGTGCTTGAATGGGATTTTCGTAAGCCTGAAGTAAAATGGTTTATCGGTGGCAAGCTTAACATTACCGAAAATTGCATTGATCGACATTTGCCAAAGCGGGCAAAACAAACGGCCATTTTGTGGGAGCCGGGAGATCCCAAAGAGCCGGCAAGAAAAATTACATATCAACAACTGCACGATGAGGTATGCAAGGTTGGCAATCTCCTGAAGGCTCATGGCATCACGAAGGGTGATCGGGTTTGTATTTACATGCCCATGGTGCCCGAGCTTGCGTATGCTATTTTGGGATGTGCCAGAATAGGTGCCGTCCACTCGGTTGTTTTTGCTGGATTTTCTTCGGGCTCGCTCGTAGACCGGATCAATGACTCCGGCTGCAAATTGATTTTAACTGCCGATGGGGCTTACCGCGCAAACAAAAAAATTGACTTAAAGAAAATAGTGGATGAAGCAGTGGATAAATGTCCATCTGTGGAGCGTGTCATTGTTCTCGAACGGACTTCATCAAAACCATGGATGAAGAATGGAAGGGATTTTTGGTGGCATGATGAAATGAAGAAGGTTAATGCGGTATGCAAAGCTGAAGAAATGGATGCAGAAGACCTGCTGTTCATTTTATATACCTCCGGGTCCACCGGCAAGCCAAAGGGAATGGTACACACCTGTGGCGGTTACATGGTCTATGTCGGCTACACTTTTAGAACGGTGTTCCAATATGATAACCCGGAAGAATCCGACCCAAAAATCTTCTGGTGTACGGCAGACATTGGCTGGGTCACTGGTCACTCCTACATACTTTATGGCCCACTGTTGAATGGGGCAACGTCAATGATTTTTGAGGGCATCCCATCGTGGCCAGACCCCGGAAGATTCTGGCAAGCCATCGAAAGACATAAGGTCAATATCTTTTATACAGCCCCCACTGCCATTCGTTCCCTTGAGAAAGAACCGATCAGCTTTGTGGAGAAATACGATTTGTCCTCACTCAGTGTGATCGGCTCGGTAGGCGAGCCCATCAATGAAGAAGCATGGCACTGGTACCATAAACACATTGGAAATGAAAAATGCCCACTTGTTGATACATGGTGGCAAACGGAGACGGGAGGTATTATGATTTCGGCGATTGCCCATGTTACCAAATTGAAACCTGCCTTTGCTTCTTACCCCTTGCCGGGCGTACAGCCGGCAATCATGGATGAGAAAGGAAGCGAGATCTCTCTGGCATTACCTTCTGAAGGTGGCATTGAAGGAAGGCTGGCACTTAAATTTCCCTGGCCCTCAATGGCGCGGACCATTTATGGAAATCATCAGCGTTTTGCGGAAACCTATTTTTCCACTTTCCCGGGCATGTACTTTACAGGTGACGGATGTAAGCGCGATGAAGAAGGTTATTATCGGATCACTGGCAGGGTCGATGACATTATTATTGTTTCGGGCCACAACATGGGTACCGCTGAAATCGAAAGTGCGATCGATGAGCACCCTGCTGTATGTGAATCTGCGGTCGTGGGATTCCCACACGACATAAAGGGTCAGGGAGTTTATGCTTTCGTTATTTGTCATGATAAACCAGCGGAGGAAGAGAAGTTGCGTCAGGAAATCAGGGAGCTTGTTTCAAAAATCATAGGCCCCATCTCGAAACCGGATAAGATTCAGTTTGTCTCTGGTTTGCCAAAGACGAGATCGGGAAAGATCATAAGACGAATATTGCGAAAAGTGGTTGAAGGGGACACCACCAATTTAGGTGACACCACCACACTCACAGATCCTGAAGTGGTGGAGGAAATCAAGCGGGGCGCATTGGGATAGTCGGGTTACTTCTCTTACCTTGGTCTAGATAAATGCCTTGAATAAACGCCCCACATG
>JAYVRH010000679.1:0-11682 GCA_043776495.1 Cyclobacteriaceae bacterium | reverse complement strand
CCCGCTTCAAAAGTGGTCAGTCGGTTAAATACGAGCAATGCGGGATTTTGATTATTGAGGTACCAATATTGCGGATTGCTGATCCCAACACCCCCCATTCCCTGATTATGTGTTAATGCAGTTCCGTATTGTTCCCCAATACCAAACGATGAAAATGGGCTGCGGGCAGCCTGGCCAAAGGCCAGGAAGCTACCCAAAGAGAAAATAAGCAATAAGGGAAAATGAATTTTATGCAGTGACATTATGCAACAGAATGCTATTCAGGCCCATCAAAACCAAATCTGGGGCCACAAAGATGGAAGGTTTAAGATGCTTTTCAAAAAAATGAGCATCTCCACCGCATAAAATCGCCTGTAGACCGGGGCCCTTTTGCTTATAACGAAAGATCGTGCCTTTTATTTCTTCAAGGATGCCGTTCATTACCCCACTTTGCAGGCCACTTACAGTGGATGCTCCTGTCAGTGGGGCTGCTTCAAGTGGCGAAGCAAGTGGCAATCTCGAAGTAAACTGATGCATGGCTTCAAAGCGCATCATCATGCCTGGAGATATTGCACCACCGAGATATTCACCTGCTTCACTGATATACTCATAATTGATACAGGTCCCCATGTCAATCACAAGGCATTCCTGATTTGGAAAAAGCAGCCACGCTCCACATGCCGCCGCCAGACGATCAACTCCAAGGGTGGATGGTGTTGAGTATCGATTTTGGATGGGGATAGGAAGTGTATGATCAAGAACAACTTTGAGTCCTTTTGCCTGCGACCAAGAGGCAATTTCCTCCACCGCCAATGTGACCGAACTTATGATCAAATGGTCAACCGGCTTAAGAAGCATAAAATTCCTCAACGCATCTGGAGAATCGCAAACTTCTTTCTTTTCTAAAGATTTGTTATTGAAGAGCCCCACTTTGCTAAATGTATTGCCCGCATCAACCACCATGTTCATAAGCGTGAAGCTATGAAATATCCATGATGGGATGTCCTGCAGTACATAATGAAGTCAGATTGGATAAAAGATTATAAAAGATGAAAGTTTAATAACGCACCATCGCGACTGTGAAAATGAAGTCAGAGGCTGGCGTAAAGGACAGTTATTGATTGTTGTGATGATCTTAAATCTTCTTTCAAAGCTAAGGCGCCGTGATTCATTAATGTATTATCTGGTAGATCAGCAGATATGATCCGCATCCGGCAAAGTATCCCAGCATGGCAATCAGACTGATGCGCTTCATGTACCAGATGAAATCAATTTTCTCCATGCCCATGACCGCCACACCGGCAGCAGAACCAATGATCAAAATACTTCCACCGGTTCCTGCACAATACGCAAGGTATTCCCAGATAAAATGGTCCATCGGGTAAGCATCCAGACTATACATTCCCATGCTTGCTGCGACGAGCGGAACGTTGTCAATAACAGCAGAAAGCAAACCAATGAGGGTTACGATGACCGATTGACTCCCCACTGTACTGTCCAGCCATGTGGCAAAATGATGAAGCGTTGTCATCGACTCCAGGGCGGCCACGGCCAATAAAATACCCAGGAAGAAAAGTACGCTGGAAGTATCAATACGCTGGAGTGCACCAGCTGCCGTGTATGGTTTGCGAAGAGCTTCATCGGCATGAGGATTGATCATCTCTGACACTACCCACAATACACCTAGACCCATCAGCATTCCCACATAAGGGGGCAAGTGTGTGAGCGTTTTGAAAACAGGTACAAATACCAGGGCACCAATACCTAAAAAAAGCATGGTGGAGCTTCCCTTTATTTCTTCATGACCATACCCCACATTTTCATGTGATGGATTAGGGAATTCACCCAGGGTACCCTTGAGCGTAAAAGTCAGATACACGAGCGGCACCAACATGCAAAGCACACTGGGAATAAAAAGTACCTCCATGATATTGACTGTAGAAATCTGACCTCCGATCCAAAGCATCGTTGTCGTGACATCACCGATCGGTGTCCAGGCGCCACCGGCATTGGCAGCGATCACAATCATCCCGGCAAAGAACATCCTCATCTCCTTATCGGGAATGAGTTTCCTGATCAATGACACCATTACAATGGATGTTGTTAGGTTATCAAGAATTGACGACAAGAAGAAAGTGACCCAGCAGACGAGCCAAAGCAATTTGACAGGATTCTTTGTTTGGATACGATCTGTAATAAGCCGAAATCCCTGGTAGGCGTCAACCAATTCCACGATGGTCATTGCACCCAGAAGGAAGAATAGGATGGATGAAATTGATGATAAATGGTGACCAAGCGAAGACGCTACAAATTCATGGTATTGGTCCACGATCGAAAGGGAAGCTAAACTCTCCGGGGTCAATTCAAATTTCAATGACTCAATGAATCCAGTAAATTCTTTTGATTCCAGAACGCCATCCAATGGAGATCCTATGATAAATAATGTCCAGCACAAAACGCCGGTGAGCAGAGCTGAGGCCGTCTTGTTGACTTTAATTGGATGCTCTAATGCGATGGCCATGTAGCCCACCACGAAGACCAGGATAATAATTACTTCCATATTTAGCGTTTAGCTCGCAAGTAAATATATGCGAAAAAATGCTTTTTGGAAGTCCTGAAAGCTTTAATTTACTGGTGAAATGTTATGTGCGGCTAGCGCAGCGCAGATTTGGAAAGAGGCTATCGTTATTCTCCCAGGTTAAAAAGTCCCTGATTCAACAGCTTGAGGGATTTTTCTTTTTGCGCTGTATCGACGAGAATGGAAATATTGTTGTGACTGCCGCCGTAGGAAACCATTCGCACCCGCACCTCTGCCAAAGATCGGAAGACATCATTTAGCACGCCTTGCTTATCTGCGAGTTTGTTGCCAACCACACAGATGATGGTTTGGTTCTTATCCACTTCAATTACACCAAAAGCCTGCAGTTCGCCTATTATTTTTGTAAGGTGGCTGGCGTCATCGATGGTGACCGACACGGCCACTTCCGAAGTAGAAATCATATCAATGGGTGTTTTATACTTCTCAAATATTTCAAACACCCTTCTCAAGAAGCCGAATGCAAGCAACATCCGTGATGACTTTATGTTAATCGCGATGATGCCATCTTTTGCAGCAATGGCTTTAAACTGGCCGCTGGTGCCCTTGTCACTGATCAGTGTGCCAAAGGCTTTTTCGTCCATCGTGTTTTTTAATCTGACTGGCACACCGAATTTTTGAGCAGGAACGATTGTGGAAGGGTGTAAAATTTTTGCACCGAAATAGGCAAGTTCAGAGGCTTCGTCAAATGTAAGTTCAGCAATGGGAACGGTTTTCTTCACCACACGTGGATCATTGTTGTGCATGCCATCAATGTCGGTCCAGATTTGGATCTCTTCTGCCTGGATGGCAGCGCCAATCAAAGAAGCTGTGTAATCGCTGCCTCCTCGCTTAAGGTTATCGATCTCATTGTGGTGATTACGGCAGATATAACCCTGCGTAATAAGAATATCAAGTTGACTCATGGAGGGAAGCAGTGCCTTCAGCCTTTCACTTATTTTATCCAATTCCGGCTCCTGATTTTCATCGATGGACATGAAATGGAGCGCAGGGAGCAACCGTGAATCGATTTTCCTTTC
Source organism: Cyclobacteriaceae bacterium (assembly GCA_043776495.1). GTDB lineage: Bacteria > Bacteroidota > Bacteroidia > Cytophagales > Cyclobacteriaceae > ELB16-189. Next base: position 8,088 of record JAYVRH010000679.1, on the reverse strand, counting down.
ACGCAAATGGTAATAGAAAAACTCTGTGGACGCCAGCTCCCCTTGTGCCAATAATTCACGGTAGCTCCTATCGTCAAATGCCCCGGCTGAGAGTAAGCGTATCAAGCTAAAATAACGGCCTACAATATCCTGACCAATGGCCTTGTATTCAGAGGCAGAAAATAGATCCTCCGCATATTGTTGATAATGATTTTCAAGCTGCTCAATTTCCTTATTGGCCTCAATTTTATTACCACCAAGCAACCACTCACCGATTTTGACAAGGGAATTTGTTGTGCCGCTCAAGGCTGAGAGCACGACGATTTTTTTTCCAGGTGTGCCAATTACAAGTTCGGCTATTTTCTTAAGCCGTTCTGGTTTTCCAACTGAAGTACCGCCAAATTTTAATACCAGCATATCATTACTATAAAGAAGAGGGCAAAGATAAATTAATTAGCATTTCACTGTTGAATCAACATAAAACAAAAAAGCCACCCCTTTGGAATGGCTTTCTGGTTGATAGAGCAGATTACTTCTTCACCTCTTCATATTCAACGTCTGTGGCATCGCCGGCCCCGGTGCCGGCACTGGCTCCATCAGAGGGGCCTGGGCCTCCGGGATTCGCACCGGGTTGAGCACCAGCTCCTGCTGCTCCTGACGCGGCATATATTTCCTGTGACGCGGCCTGCCACGCTGTGTTGAGGGCGTTCATAGCATTTTCAATGGAGGTCAAATCTTGGGCCTTGTGAGCTTCTTTCAACTTCTCAAGTGCACCAGTGATTGCGCTCTTATTTCCGTCGGAGAGTTTTTCACCATATTCTTTCAATTGCTTCTCTGTTTGGAATATGAGTGAGTCAGCCTGGTTGATTTTCTCAATCTTCTCTTTCTCTTTCTTATCCGTTTCAGCGTGGGCTTGCGCTTCTTGCTTCATCTTCTTAATTTCAGCATCGGTCAGACCGGATGAGGCCTCAATGCGGATCTTCTGTTCCTTTCCTGTGCCTTTGTCTTTGGCAGAGACGTGTAGTATGCCGTTTGCATCGATGTCAAACGTTACTTCGATCTGAGGCATTCCACGCTGAGCAGGAGGAATTCCATCAAGGTGGAAGCGGCCGATCGTACGATTATCTTTTGCCAAGGGGCGCTCTCCCTGAATCACGTGGATCTCAACCGATGGCTGATTATCAGACGCAGTGGAGAAAACCTCGGATTTCTTTGAGGGGATGGTCGTATTTGATTCAATCAACCGGGTCATCACACCACCCATAGTCTCAATACCCAGCGAGAGTGGGGTCACATCCAACAACAACACATCTTTCACTTCACCGGTAAGCACACCTCCCTGAATGGCGGCACCTATGGCAACCACTTCATCCGGGTTTACACCTTTGGATGGCTTCTTGCCAAAGAATTTTTCAACCTCTTCCTGAATTCTTGGTATCCTTGTTGAGCCTCCAACCAAAATTACCTCATCAATTTGCCCTACAGAGACGCCAGAGTCGGCTACTGCCTTGCGGCAAGGTTCGAGGGTTCGTTTGATCAAATCATCACACAACTGTTCAAACTTTGCCCGGCTGAGTTTTCTCACAAGATGCTCAGGTACACCGTCCACTGAAGTGATATAAGGTAAATTGATTTCAGTTTCCTGTGAACTTGACAATTCGATCTTCGCCTTTTCGGCTGCTTCCTTCAGGCGCTGTAATGCCATGGGGTCCTTCCTCAGGTCAATATTTTTTTCTGACTTGAATTCATCGGCAAGCCAGTTCATCACACGCATGTCAAAGTCATCACCTCCGAGGTGTACGTCGCCATTGGTTGATTTTACTTCAAACACGCCATCGCCCAATTCGAGAATGGAAATATCGAATGTGCCACCGCCGAGGTCGTACACGGCGATTCTCATATCTTTATTTTTCTTATCCATCCCGTAAGCAAGTGCAGCGGCGGTAGGTTCGTTTATGATGCGCTTTACATCCAGACCGGCAATCTGTCCTGCCTCCTTGGTGGCCTGACGTTCTGCATCGTTAAAGTAGGCCGGAACGGTGATCACAGCTTCAGTCACCGTAGTGCCGAGATAATCTTCGGCTGTGCTCTTCATTTTTTGAAGAATGATGGCGGAGATTTCCTGAGGTGTATACATCCTGTCTCCGATTCGTACGCGCACGGTGTCATTGCTACCACTTTCTACTCCGTAGCTTACCATTTTCATTTCGCCACTTACCTCCTGATATTTTTTACCCATGAATCGTTTGATGGACTGCACGGTATTTTTTGGATTCGTGATGGCCTGACGTTTGGCAGGGTCGCCCACCTTTCGTTCACCTTTCCCATTGTCCAAAAAGGCAACGATTGAAGGCGTAGTCCTTCGTCCCTCGCTGTTGGCAATGACCACCGGCTCGGAGCCCTCCATGACGGCTACGCAAGAATTGGTCGTGCCTAAGTCTATTCCAATGATTTTTCCCATAATATTTTCAGTTTTTTGAGATCTTACCCAATGCAGCTCCTTGCTCAAGGGTTATGCCAACAGGACTTTGCAGCCGTAAAATGACACAATGGCAGATTATCTGGCCATACTCGGCCATGAAGGGATTGCAGCCTTGGTTTTAAGGATGTGGCCGACGATTGGACTTTGACTGGGACTGAATGAATTTCTAGCGATACAATACCGCCTTATTTTTTTCTGCAGCCCTCCAGGATCATCCGAGTAAACCTGTTGTCGTCTTTGAGGATATTAAAGTATTCACCAAGGAATTTTTTCATGTCTGCAAAATCCTTTGGGCTTAGATCTTTTTCGTATCGGTCCACGATGCTCATTATTTTTGTTTCGGAAGCGATGAATTGTTTTCGCACAAGTTGGGTAACGGGTTCTTTTCGACAGAAGCCGCGATAGAGCCGGTCACGTACGCTGGAAATTCCCAATTCTTCAGCTGCCACAGCATAAGGTGCATTGACCAGACCCGCCATGTCAAAATCATAGGCCAATGGTATATATTTTCTTGGCTCCTGATATATTAATTTGGCATTATGGAGAAAGGTAGTTGACCAGTCTGTATTGGCGACCATGAGCTGGAAAAAATCATGCTGAAGCGCACTGGTGTCATTAAGTGACAGGGGGTGGAGGTTCAAATTCTCCATCACTTTCGCATGATGACGTTTCGCTACGATGTCATCGTCCTCAATTAAAAAGGCAGTCAGCTGAAAATTTTTAATTTTCTTTCCATCCAACTCTGTGAACTCCATATTAACGAGACGGGTATTAAAATAATAAGGTGAGATCTCTTCATAAATTTTATAACAGATGTATTCTTTCATGACAAGCGCATTTTTACCATCATTGTTCATGCAAGGCATGACAAGTTTCAGACTCTTGTTCCCTTCCATCAAGGTTCCTTTTGCATCCGATTTATTGACTTTGATGCGGATCGGAGAAAAGTAGCAGTTCTTTCTCCTGTAAATGCCTCTCGCCCGGACTCCTATTTTAACAGAGTCCCATTGGCCGTTATCGTTTTTGATGTAAAAGGCCGAAGGAAGATAAGTTGAATCATTGGTTTTCTTTTTAATATCTTTGATTGACACTCTTAATTTTGTGTCCAAAAATTTTTGTTCCCGGAACAACGCCGTGACATCAGATTTTTGGGCTATTAGATTGAGGGTTGCCAATCCAAATAAAATGAAGAATAGTAGCTTTTTCATAGTTAGATCATTTCAAATTGTGAGCATCTAAAAAAACGAGAATGAAAAAATATTTACAGATCATAAATATCAGAACTTTAATTGTCTTATTGATCTGTGTGGTCACATCTTTTTTAGTCATCCGCTTCAAGATCAGATACGACTTTGACCTTACCATTATCAGCATTGCGATCATTTTTCCACTGGTATTCACCATTCGGGCAGCCTTTCGGAGACGCGAAAAGGCAATTGAACATTTAAGCAGGTTTAAGGGGAGCATGATAATTGTCAATTACTGCTTTCAGCGGAGCAAGAAACTGGACGATGAGAAGAAAGCTTTTATCAGGAAGACGCTAGTACAAATTTCGGATTCACTGGTTTTGCGTCTTTCCACGCATCACCACGATGACAATGAGTTGAAAAATAATCTTAACACTGTATTCCAATTTGTTCAGGATCATAAAGAAGAGATCTCAACCTCCGAGGCCTTCAAAATATTCAGATTCCTGAAGGACGTCCATACTGCTATCGGAAACGTCGCGGCAATTGATACTCATAGCACACCCATCAGCCTCAGGGCTTATTGTCAGGTATTTATCTATTTTTTCCCGGTCATCTATACTCCCGCTCTGCAAGACAGGCTTAATAATAGCTCTGCCGACTGGGTAATTTACGCGTTGAGCACAATCACAGGGTTTATTCTCATCACTTTGTACAATGTCCAGGATCATATGGAAAATCCTTTTGACCAACATGGATTGGATGATATCCGCATCGAGGAATTTCGATTCCTCGGGTAAGGCCATGATATTTCGGTCGAATTAAGTTTTTACTCCCCGAATTTCTAGCTTTGCGACCTTATTTTTTTAAATGTCGATCGAACAAGAAATTGCCAAGCGCAGGACTTTTGGTATTGTCAGCCACCCCGATGCAGGGAAAACTACCCTCACAGAAAAGCTATTGCTTTTTGGTGGAGCAATCCAGAAGGCAGGGGCAGTAAAGTCCTCCAAAATAAAAGACCATGCCCGCAGCGATTGGATGGAGATAGAGAAGCAACGGGGAATTTCTGTGGCCACGTCTGTAATGGGGTTCAGTTATAAAGATATTAAGATCAACCTCCTGGATACTCCCGGTCACCAGGACTTTGCAGAGGATACCTATCGTACGCTCACCGCAGTTGACAGTGTAATCATGGTGATCGATTGTGTGAAAGGTGTAGAGACACAGACTGAAAAATTGATGGATGTGTGCCGGATGCGAAATACTCCGGTGATCTGTTTTATCAATAAACTCGATCGCGAAGGCCGGGACCCTTTTGATTTGCTCGATGAAGTGGAGGAAAAACTGAATATTAAAGTCCGCCCTTTAAGTTGGCCCATCAGCATGGGTAAGACGTTCAAAGGAGTATACAGCCTTTACGAAAAGAGCCTGAATCTATTTACAGCCAGTAAAACAGTGATCCAGGAAGGCATCCAGATTGATGACATTAATAGCCCAAGACTGGAGGAGCTTGTGGGCGAAAATAATGCGCAGCAATTAAGGGCAGATGTGATGTTGATAGAAGGTGTTTATCCGGATTTTGATACCTCCGATTACCTGGAAGGGAAAGTTGCACCCGTATTTTTTGGAAGCGCTGTGAACAACTTCGGTGTAAGAGAGCTGCTTGATACGTTCATTCGCATAGCTCCTCCGCCTTGTCCTAGAGAAACCTCCTTGCGTGTCGTTCAACCTGACGAAAAGAAATTTTCTGGGTTTGTTTTTAAAATCCATGCCAACATGGACCCGAAGCACCGCAACCGCATTGCCTTTGTTCGCGTGTGTTCTGGTGAGTTTGAGCGAGGCAATAATTACTATCACGTGAGGCAGGGGAAAAGTTTTCGTTTCTCGAATGTCACTGCTTTTTTGGCCCAGGATCGTGAGACAATTGATGAAGCCTGGCCGGGTGACATCGTGGGGATTTACGACACAGGCAATCTCAAGATCGGAGACACCCTTACGGAAGGTGAGAAACTGCAGTACACCGGCATCCCCAGTTTTTCTCCAGAAATTTTCAAAGAGGTCGTGAATAAGGATGCGATGAAAAGTAAACAATTGGAAAAGGGACTTCTTCAGTTGATGGAGGAGGGCGTTGCCCAGCTTTTCACTTTTGATATTGGCCAACGAAAAGTGATTGGCACCGTGGGCGCGCTGCAGTTTGAAGTGATTCAATTCAGACTGAAGCATGAATATGGTGCCACGGTAGAGTTCGCTTCTCAAAATATCCACAAAGCGTGCTGGATTAGCAGCGAGAGTGAAGCCAAACTGCAGGAGTTCATCAATTCAAAACTGCGTTATATTGCCCGTGATAAGGAAGGCAAACTGGTGTTTATGGCAGAATCAAAAGCATGGTTGCAAATGGTGCAGGATAATTTTCCTGATATTCGGTTTCATTTTACATCTGAGTTTAAAGATTAGCAATGGTGCTAAAATCAAGCTGACATGAGCTGATATGAAAAGGTATAAGTAATGATCAAGTCTTAAAATCACCCTACTCATGATAGATTCCTCATTGGGTCGCTATATGAACCTGGTCCGCAACATTCAAAACTGGCCCAGCTACTTTGCGCATAAACAATCTTCCGTCTTTAAACCCACTCGGTTCGTTACCCGGGGTGCCAGGCTGTCATTTGAAGTGCCCACCCGCGAATTATATCTGGTTTTTAAGGAAATATTCCTCACCGATTTCTACTCCATCCAAACTTGGGCGGATCAACTTGCACCTGTTCCAGTTGTGATTGATGTTGGCGCAAATGCCGGCTACTTCAACATGCTTCTGTTATCCAAGCGACCCGATGCAAAAGTTTATGCCTACGAAGCCATCGAATCGAATGTCAGACTTTTTGAGAAGAACATTGAGATCAATCCTCTCCTTCATGATAAGATCCGGCTTTTTCACCGGGCTGTTACTGGAAAACCAATGGATACCATCACCCTGTTTAAGGAGGCTGATGCCGACCATTCAGTGACGGCATCAGTTTTCAATGATTTTGAAACTCATAATCTTACTTCCGTTACCGTAAAAGCCATCTCCCTTGCACAGGTACTGGAGGAGAATAAACTTGATCATGTTGATTTTTTAAAACTGGATTGTGAGGGTAGTGAGTACCCGATACTATATGAATCACCCAACGATATTTGGAAAAAAGTGAAGTCAATTTTTTTGGAAGTGCACAACCTGGATGCATCTACCCGAAATTTTGATTTTATTAAAAACTTTCTGGAATCCAAAGGCTATCATGTTTCCTCCGACCTTGCAAGGAATGGATGCTACGCACTCTATGCACGAAGGAAGTGAAGCCACATTGGATGATGAATTCTTCTTTTATAAAATTCTTATCCAGCTTAATTTTGCGTGACTCCGTCCTGAATGATGTATTTTGATAAGAATGAAATGAATGCTCCCATTGAGGTGCTGTTTGAAGATAATCATCTGCTTGCCATCAACAAGGCAGCTGGAGTACTTGTGCAAGGGGATGAAACCGGTGACGTCCCATTGGTGGAGCTTTGCAAAGAATATATTAAGAAAAAATATGGCAAGCCTGGTGAGGTGTTCCTGGGGGTTGTGCATCGGCTTGACCGGCCGGTGAGCGGAGTGGTCATCTTCGCGCGCACTTCAAAGGCCTTGACAAGGATGAACGAGCTTTTTCGTTCCAGGGAAACGCAAAAAATCTATTGGGCGATTACAGATCAAAAACCCTCACCACCGGAAGGACACCTTATCCACTGGCTGAGGAAGGATGAGAAAAAGAATAAGACGACCGTGTTTAGAAGAGAAACGATAGGGGCACAATTGTCTGAGCTTTGGTATAAGTTGATTTCAAAAAAAGGCATTCGCTATCTGACAGAGGTCAGGCCATTGACCGGGCGTTCTCATCAAATACGTGCCCAATTGGCAGCCATTGGCTCTCCAATTTTGGGTGATTTGAAATATGGCTCAGGGGTTGCAACCGGAGATGGAAGCATCGCACTGCACGCTCGCAGCCTTTCTTTTATCCATCCTGTAAAGAAAGAAATCACCCTGATTGAGGCTTCTACTCCAACTTGCGATTGGTGGGATGATTTTTCAAAATTATAATTATTATTTTCGGAACTTTTACCTCATACAGTGAATTGGATTGATAGACTTCAGCAGCGATGGAAAGTTAAAAGTGCCTTCCAGGTCGTCATGATTTTGGCAGTATTCGCCTGCACGGGTTTGAGTGTGGTCTTTCTTAAGCGACCGATCTTTTCTTATCTGTTTGGTGAGGGCTCAATGCCACTCTGGGCCACAATCACTTACTATATTTTGATTTTACCAATCTATAATATTTTTTTGTTGCTCTATGGCTTTGTCTTCGGGCAATTTCGTTTTTTTTGGGATTTTGAGAAGCGTTTCTTTGGACGTATTTTTGAACGAAAACC
>JAYVRH010000678.1:0-3390 GCA_043776495.1 Cyclobacteriaceae bacterium | reverse complement strand
TCCCTATAAATTATTGGACGAGTCGGTCGAGGCAATCGGCGGCCACGTTGCTGTCAGTACTATGCACCTTGCCAAGGGACTTGAATTTAAAGCCGTAGCAGTGATGGCGTGTGATGATGAAGTTATTCCGTTGCAGAGTCGAATAGAGTCGGTTACAGACGATAGCGACCTGGAAGAAGTTTATAATACCGAGCGTCATTTACTTTATGTGGCCTGTACGAGGGCCCGGGATCAGTTACTTGTAACAGGAATGGAACCCGGTTCAGAATTTCTGGAAGACTTCAGGTCCACTATGTAGGAAACATGGTTTATCTCACTGCAAAATTGGTCTTATGATGCTCCTTTGAGGGATCCGATCAATCTAGTTGACCGGGATTTGCAATCCCGGGTATTCAAAACTCCGGCTTATCCCACCCGGGGAAATTCTATTCAAAAGAACTTTTCTGGAAACTCTCCGCTGTTGGTGTTCCGTCGCGGGCCACCAACAGCCCCAGTGTAGTTGTTGGTGACCGATGGCTGATTAGAATTAATTTTATCCTGCCAGGGAAATATTATTTCGAAATTACCTTTTTGGAAACAATCGAACACCAACAACGGAGAGAGGGATTTGGTGGAACATGTCGGGCACTACAATGAGGCCAGTGATATTGGGCTTCGCTGGTAGGTCGCAGAGGCACGCGTTACAAACGCGCGCCATAGATGCAAGACTTGTTCACCACAATGTCATAAAGGGTAGTTTCGGTGAATCCAGTTAGTCGGGAATTTGCAATCCCGGTATTCAAATCTCCATCTCATGCACCTTCATTTGTTGGTGACCGATGGCAGATTTGAATTAATTTTATCCTGCCAGGGAAATATTATTTTGAAATTACCTTTTTGGAAACCATCGAACACCCAACAACAGAGAGAGGGATTTGGTGGAACATGTCGGGCACTACAATGAGGTCAGGGATAATGGGCTTCACTGGTAGTTCGCAGGGGCACGCGTTACAAACGGCGCGCCATAGATGCAACCGCTGCTATTTTCAAATATCAAATTTCAAAAATAGATCAGGCCGCTGGTGTCTCAGCTACGACTTCCACCCTTCTTGTAACATGAAACATAAACTGCTTATCCAATCGCAGTTCGTACACCGCCTCGGTCATTAGCTGGGAAGCTTTTTGTGACTGTTGAAGTACCCCTAGAAGGTCACGTGCTACGGCTGAACCCTTAATCGTTTTCAACGCTTTTCCATGAGAAACCTCCAGGGCGAACGAATAACCAGTTTTTTCGTGGATCCCGATGGCTTTAAACTCATGGGAAAATAATTTGTATTGCTGCGGCCCATTCCCTGAAGCCACCATCAGTTGGAGAATCATGGGTCTGTACTTTTTCCAAATTGAGGCGTACGGGTTTGATTCAAAAAGCATAGTTATTTACGATTTAAGCGTTTTTTAGGACGAAAGGGCCTGTAATATACCACTTTCTACTTAGCGCCCATCGATTCTTTCCATCAAGGGGCGCAACAAATTTACAAAAGGCCTAACCTTTATTTGTCCGAATCATTCAACATTATCCAAAAAGCATTTTTAGAATCTCCTCCGTATGTTCGCCAAAACGCGGCGGAGGGAGCACTTGTTTTGTCCGCCATCCGGAAGGCGAGGCCACGAAATTCCTCACACCCTTCAGATCGTGGGATTGAATCAATAACTCCTTCGCTTCTGGCAGGTCAAAAACTTCCTTTACATTTTGAATCAGTCCGGCAGGGATTTTGGCGCTGTGCAAACGGGGTAGGAATACCATACTATTTTCTTTCAAGATTAGCTTGGCCAGGATGTCATTCAAATTCGTTCTGTTATTGACTCGCTCCTCATTAGAACTGTAGGCAGGTGCTGACGCCACCTCCACATGACCCAGCAGCATCATTAAATTTCTAAACTGCTTGTCATTCCCAACGGCCAAAAGGATCCGTTTTCCATCGCGGGTCTCAAAAGATTCTCCATACGGCGCAATGTTGGGATGTTGAGAGCCCTTTCGCATCGGAAGTTGGTTTGTCATCAACCAATTAGTGGCCTGATTGGCGAGCGAAGCGATCGCAGTTTGAATTAAAGATACCTCCACAAAACTTCCCTGCTTTGTCTTTTCTTTCTTCAGCATTGCAAGCAACAGCCCTTCCTTCAATTGGTGACCTGCCAGAATATCAATCATCGCAATGGGCATCTTGAGCGGTGGTCCATCCTTCTCCCCATTCAAATCCATGAAGCCGGCTTCTGCCTGAATCACTGCATCATACCCCACGCGGTCGTTGTCGGGACCATAGCCCGTGATTTGGCCGTAAATTAATTGGGGGTTGGTAGTGACTAGTTGTTGGTAAGAGACGCCCAAACTTTCGGCGTCACCTGGTTTGTAGCTGGCGATCACAATATCGGATTGTGCGCTTAGTTTTTGAACGATCTCCTTTCCCCGTGAGGTATTCAGGTTAAGTGCCACCGATTTTTTTCCCCAGTTGCAAGAACAGAAATAAGCAGAACGGTCATCCGCTTTTTCACCCTGAACTTTCCAGGAACGTGTGACATCGCCTCCCGTTAACAGGTTTTCAATCTTGATGACCTCCGCGCCCAGCTCCGCAAAAAATTGCCCTACACTTGGGCCGGCCAGTACCGATGCCAGTTCAACAATCTTCAATCCCGTGAACATTTCTTTATTTTGCACCGTTTTGTTGTTTCTAAAAGACCAAAAATAATGAGGTTATTGACATTGCTTGCTCTTAGTGCCCTGTTTTGTGGATGTTCAGGGACCAAACCCCAGGAACTTAAGACCGGCTGGTGGAGGGGTGAAATCACCCTTCAAGGGCAAAAACTCCCTTTCAATTTTGAGGTTACCCAGGACTCAGCTGGTGGCTACGATGCTGCCTTAAAAAACCTTGGTGAAATGTTAAAACTCGACGATGTCACCTTTCAGAATGACTCAGTCGTTTTCCGGATGCACATATTCGATGCTGAGTTAAGGGCCAAAGTGGACGGCGACAGCTTGAAAGGCTTCTACATAAAAACTTTTGAAAAAAATTACAGGCTTCCATTCCGGGCAGCCGCAGGTCAGAACTATCGGTTTGGTAAATCCTCTTCTGTTGATACGGCCTTCAGTGGAAAGTATGCTGTAAAATTTACCAACCCACAGGAAAGCCTGGTGGCCGTTGGAATATTCAAACAAACAAAAGATGGTTTGGAAGGTACCTTTCTTACCCCTGAAGGAGACTATCGATATCTTGAGGGAAATGTAGAGCGAGGACAATTGAACTTGAGCACGTTTGATGGCCACCACGCTTTTCTTTTCACGGCAACAAAGTCAGGAGACACCCTTCGTGGTGACTATTGGTCGGGGAAAACTTTTCATCAAGACTGGATTGGAAT
>JAYVRH010000677.1:0-3392 GCA_043776495.1 Cyclobacteriaceae bacterium | reverse complement strand
TTTGATCGCATCATGAAATTAAAGCTGGGGATCGGGTCAACCACGGAAGAGAACTTGAGGCGCGAATTGAATGCTGCTCAAGTTGAGGTGGAGACATTAAAGAAGGCCAAAGTTGAATCCAAAGAAATTGAAAAACCTTCTGGTGAGGTGCCGGTAGCAAACCCTACGGAAGAGGACGGGAAAAAGAAGAAAAAGAAAAAATCGTAGGCCATGAACGAAAAGAAGAGCAAAATTAACCGCTGGCTACCCGTCGTTTTGATGGGCGTGGTGACCATTTTGTTTGGGATGTATGCGGTGCAGTCTCAGACGGATTTCCAGGCGGTGCAAAAAGAGATGTTGCAACTGAAAGAGCAATTGAATGGGTGCACCAATGCAAGTATGCAGCTGCAAAAGGACGCAGAAGCTTTTGCAAAGCTTATGGAAGCAGAGAACGCTGCTGCCAGAAAGGCAGCCGAAGATTGTAAACAATCCAACAAGAGAAAATGAATGATCATGATGAGCGGGAAGCCTTCTTCAAGCAACGCAGCTACGCTGATAGGGTGAAGTTTGCAAGAAGAACAGCCACTGTGTTCGGCATCTTGAGCATTGTCACTTTGATATCAATCGTTTTTGCCTTTTTTGAAAGAGAAGCAGTACAGCGCCGGGATGTTCAATTGCAGCAGTGTGTTGAACAATTGGAAGCATACAAAAGCCGCGCTGAGAAGGCAGAGCTGGAACTGTTGGGTGCAAATCAAATGCTTGAGGAGGCATTAAACGATGCACATGAAGCCCAGCGATATGCAGAAGAAGAATATGGAAAAGCCTGGGAGCGAGACAAGAAATCAACCAAAAGAAAATGAGTGAAGAAGAGGAACTGAAAGCCTTTAAGATTCAAGCCCTGAAGCGGGCGAGAATGACATCTATTGTATTAGGGGTTGCGGCGGTCATCGCTATTTTGTTTATGATGTACGGCTTTACTCAAAGCATTGAAGCATCAAAACAAAGAGACATATCTCTAACTCAGGAGCGCCTGTTGATGGAGTGTCAGAAGCGAGCGGACGCTGCGGAGCAAGGATTAAAAACGGAAACAGAGCGTTCGATAAGGCTTCTTGAAAAAATAGACAGCTTAACAAATGCCAATAATAGAAAAACCAAAAAATAAAATCATGTTCGTTGATATAAATAGACTGCCATGACAACCGAAGAGGAACTCATCGACCTTCATAAAAAGTTTGAAGAAAGAGAAAAGAGGGTGAAAAGCGAAAAACGTACCACGGCAATTGTATTTGGTATCCTTGCAATCGTTGCTCATATCGCTCTTGTCTATGCATTTTTTCAACAAACCGCTGCCGTGAGAGCAAGGATTGAGGCAGAAAGAGACAAGATCGTTGCCGAAGGACAAGTTGCGGTCATGAAAAAACAAATCCTTGTCGAAATGGGAAAATCAGCAGCTTGCGCAAGAAGTCTGGCAGCACTACAATCTTCGAATGCAAAGCAAGGGAAGTGATGGACCAAGCATTCAGAATTATTCCGCCTAAAAGTTCTGAAGTCCCCATTCTGGTGAGTGTGCCACACTGTGGAACTTTTTTTCCAGCCGAACTAGCGGATCAATACAAACCTGAACTCATTCAGTCTCCCGATGACACCGATTGGTATGTGGATACCCTTTATGATTTTGTGGCGGACATGGGAATCACTATGATTGCGGCACGCAGCAGCCGTTGGGTCATCGACCTCAACCGCGATCCACAAAGCAAACCACTTTATTCTGATGGAAGAATAATCACTTCACTTTGCCCCTCCACCACTTTCTTAGGTGATCCGATTTATCGCGATGGGAGAAAAGCAGTCTCAACAACTGAAGTCCAGCGAAGGGTTGACATGTATTACAAACCCTATCATCAGAAGATCCAAACTCTGATGGATGATTTGAAAAGCAAGTTTGGAAAAGTGGTGCTGTGGGATTGTCACTCCATACGCCAATCTGTTCCTACCATCCAGCAAGAGAAATTTCCTGATCTGATCTTGGGTGATGCAGACGGCACCTCGGCTTCGCCCGGGCTGATTGAAAGCGTTCTTGGAATTTTGGATCATAGCCACTACGCCGTCAATCACAACCATCCATTCAAAGGTGGTTACATTACCCGTCACTTCGGCCAGCCTGCACGGAATCAACATGCGCTGCAGCTTGAGATGACGAAAATAAATTACATGGACGATGGTGAGACTCACTACGATCACAGCCGGGCTACGAAAATGCGTGAGTTGCTTAAACTTAATTTTGAAAAACTGATTGACCAGTTGTGATCATTGATTCAACAACAAGTATGACATCAGCCAACCAGTTAAAGTATTTTCGGTTTGAGGCACTCCTGCAGCAGGAAGGCTGGCTCGCTCCGGCCTATGTAGGCGTGGATGAAAAGGGTAGGATTCAATATTTATCTAACAAGCCAAGCCCTGATGGTTCTGCCATGGAAGCCGTGTCTGGCTACGCACTTCCCGGATTTCAAAATGGTCATTCGCATGCTTTCCAATATGCTATGGCGGGTTTGGCGGAGAATCATCCATCGGGGATGGAGGACGACTTCTGGACCTGGCGCGAGGAAATGTATAAGTGCGCTCTATTGGTTGGTCCTGAGGCGGCTGAGGCGATCGCAGCCATGCTGTATGCCGAGATGCTCCGGCATGGCTATACCCATGTTGCCGAGTTTCATTACTTGCATCATGATAAGGATGGGAAGCCGTATGCCAATCTTGCCGAGATGGGTGAGCGGATGGTCGCTGCTGCAAAGAGTGCCGGAATAAAAATCACGCTGGTTCCGGTCTTCTATCAAAAAGGCGGTTTCGCACTTGACCCCCAGCCACGTCAGCGACGGTTCATCTCCGGGACCGTTGATCACTATTTGAAACTTCTGGAAGCATCGAAATCTGTAATAAGAAATTATGATGGAGCACGATTGGGATTCAGCGTGCATTCATTGCGGGCGGTTGAGTTAAATGATATTGTTCAGACTTTTCAACTGGGGCCTAAAGATTTACCATTTCACCTTCACGTATCGGAACAGAAAAAAGAAGTTGAAGACTGTTTAGCCTATTGCGGTCAGCGACCTATGCAGTGGCTTCTGGAAAATCTGCCGGTCAATGAGCGATTTAATCTTGTTCACTCGACGCATCTTGATGACTATGAATTGAAATCGTTGGCGGCGTCAAAAGCAAATGTCGTGCTCTGTCCATCCACAGAAGGAAATCTGGGTGATGGAATTTTCAGGATGAAAGAATATTACCACGCAGGCGGTCATTGGTCCATTGGTACGGACAGCCACATTGGCTTGAATCCATTGGAAGAGTTCAGGATGATCGACTACCGCCAAAGACTTGTGACGAACCTGAGAAGCAGCTTCAAAGTAGACGGA
>JAYVRH010000676.1:0-11773 GCA_043776495.1 Cyclobacteriaceae bacterium | reverse complement strand
AATATCAACCGGACCAATTATCTGAATCAGATCAACAAAGTTGCCAACGCCCTGAAAGAAATCGGCACGACCCTCGTTCGCAACGAAAAAAGCATGGTGATCGAACCGGCGGCACCGCGGTCCGCGGAAACAAGAACGCCTTTACCGGAAGCAGACCGCTTTGCACGTTGGTGGGCAGAAGCCATGCGAAGAAATGTTCCCAGGGCAGGAGCAGCATACATTGTCGTTGCATGGTTGGTAGTACAGATCGCGGAATCCCTGAGCCGGATTAGCCCCCTACCCACCTGGGTGCTGAATACCTTGATCATCCTCGTTGCTACCGGATTGCCAGCCGCGATGATTCTCGCCTGGAAATTTGAACGAGGCCCGACCGGATTTATTCTTACTGACTCGCCCTTAGCAAAGGAGAGTCCGTTTCGGCCCGCTCAGAAAAAACCCTTTTCGAGTAATGCCATTATCATTGGCGTGTTGCTCTTGATCGGGGGCATTTCGCTGGCACAGAAATTCTGGTTACCCGAAACCAGAGAAAGAAAGGTAGGAAACGAAATCAGCATTGCCATCATTCCCTTTCAAAGCAACACCATGGATGAAAACCAAAAACATTACGGCATGGGGTTGGCTTCCGAGGTTCGTTCCACCCTTTCGCAATCAAAGAAATTTCAGTTCATCAGTTCGCTGCAGGCCACCCTTCAATATGCCAGTTCAAAAGAAACACCGACTGCTATTGGCAATGCGCTTGGTGTGACACACGTCTTGTCCGGCTATTATGAAATATCGGGATCCAATATCCAGGTTACTGTGGAGTTGGCAGACGCTGCTAATGGGAACATTATCTGGAGCCTTCCTTACAAGTCTCCCTTGACGGACATATTTGAAATCCAGTCTGACATTGCTGCGAAAGTGTTGGATCGTTTCAACTTCGAGGTTCGGGATCCTGTGAGAATAGCAACCACCAACCTTCCGGCTTACGCCCACTACCTAAAGGGATTTGAATTGCTGAACGCCGGTTGGCGTGAAGACATTTTTAATAACGCCATTAAGGAATTTGAGACTGCCATCAATCTGGACTCATCTTATTTGCCTGCATGGGTGGGGTTGGTGAACGCACGTGCGGGTATGATCTGGGAAATCAATGCATCCGACTCGCTCATGTACAGGAAAGCAAAGCAGCATATTCAATACATCCATGCACATTTCCCCGAATCATGGCAGACCAGGCAAGCGGACGCCATTTATCAATACCACGTATTGTCCAACTACAGTGAGGGGCTGCGTTTATCCGAGGAGGTATTGAAAGACGATCCTGAAAATATCATGGCAAATGTCTATGCAGGCGCCATCCACAAGAGGAAAATGGAATTTTCACAAGCGATTTCCATGTATAGCAAAGCAAAGGATCAGTGGCCGCAAAGCGTTAATGTGTGGAGCGAAATTGGAGAAGTACTGATGAGCATGGGCGACTATGATAACGAGGCTAAGGTGAATCAGATCTTGGTTCAACTGGGGGGCACAGATGTTGGCAAACAACGAACATTTAATAATTACAGAAAAAATGGCAAGATAGATCAACTACCGAAAGAGGTGGCTGACTGGAACAAAGGACTGACTTTATTCTTAACTAATGTGCAAAAGCGAAATTGGAAAGCGGTTAAGCAAATACTGGACACAATTCCTGACGATTATTTTAACAAACTTTGGGTCTATGATGCCATGGGCCTGACCGACTCCAGCAAGCGGATAGCAAACCGCTATCTCAAGGATACTCGAAAGAATGATAAGTTTGACCCCAACATTGAGGCCATGGCGTTGGCAAACCTGGGGAAGACATCTCTTGCACTAAAAGTGATGGACTCCCTCTGGTACAACAACTATAACCTGGTAGTCATTAACAAGGAGGACCTGTTAATGCAAGTTCGACAAAAAACAAACAAGGTAGGTATTTTGGTTTTAGCCAAGGATTACAAAGCCGCTACAGAATTGCTTAAGAATATTAACAGAGATTATCCAAACAATGGCGAATACCAAATATTTTTTACGTCACCCAGATTTGATCGCATCAAAGCTGAATATCCTCCGTTTACTAAAGCGCTGTCTGAATTAAAAATGCCTATGAAGCTCGATCTTGAGAAACACATCAAGCTATAAGTTGAGTTCGGTCGGATTTCTAACTTTTTGATTGGGAGTGGATTATCTGGGGAGACAAAAGGATGATATTTTGGTAAATAAGAACCTTGTGTTCATAAGAGTCCCGGCGGGACTACATTATTGCATTCCCGGTTTTTGCCCATGCTATTGCTAATCGTAATAAAGTGTCGTCCCTACAGGACTCGAACAAATTTCACCATTTGATTCAACCAAAATCCATGTATGGAGCGCGCTTGTAGCGCGTTCCGGTGCGAACAAAATAAATATCCAATTATCCATACCCTCCGGTAGACAATCAAGAACTTTCTATTCAAATCCAGGAAAACCCAATCATTATTAATCTCGCACTGGGCAAGCGCCGCGCCATAGCTGGCCGAGGCTTTCTGAACTAGTCAGAACAATTTCACTTAGTCCGCCACTACCCTAGACCCTCTTGCCTACTTCAAAAGTTGGGCCTCCATTAAATAATGTATCCCTCTTCACAACAAATTGTCTCTCTTTGTTTGTCCTTTCATAGTTCGCAACGCATCGTTGCAACAGGTGAATGTATTCGATCTCAACCTTCTGTCCCATATGCAAAACTAAATTTTTTGTTGGCAGCTGTGTGGTTTCGTCCGTTGGTCGTAAGTCGTACTTTGTGGGTGGCTTTACTATATTTGGTAATTCTTAAAACTGATTGTAATCGAGATGAATACAAAATCACTTTCCGCCCTATTGTTTATCCTTGTCACGATGTTCTTTTTTGGATGTGATGGGCCCGTAACGGATAAAAGAATCAAACAAATGGATCCCAACCAAGCAGCTTCCATTGCGAAGTCAATTGAAGCTACAGTTAAGCCCCAGTTGGCAGAAGGGCTTACCCTTAAATTGTGGGGAATTGATTCATTGGTAGCCGATCCGGTGACGATTGATATTGATGACATGGGAAGGATTTATTATACCCGCACCATACGCAACAAAGATTCAGAGTTTGATATCCGCGGGCACCAGGATTGGGAAATTGAATCCATTCAACTACAAAACGTGGAAGATAAGCGGGCATTTCTTCATCGCATCTTATCGCCAGAGAATAGTAAGAAGAATGAATGGCTGGCCGACTTAAATGGTGATGGTTCACATGATTGGAAAGATATGACCGTTCAAAAGGAACGGATCTACAGGGTGGAAGACACTTCAGGAGATGGCATAGCAGACAAGTCGCAACTGGTGATAGAGGATTTTCACGATGAAGTAACCGATGCAGCAGGTGGTGTATTGAAATACGGAAACGATTTATTTTTCGACGTCGGCCCGGACCTATGGCGCATCCAGGAAAACAAAGATGGTATTGCCGAAAAGAAGACTTCCATTTCACATGGATACGGCGTCCACATAGGATTTGGTGGTCATGGTATGTCGGGAATAGAGGTAGGACCGGAAGGAAAAGTCTATTGGCAAATCGGTGATATTGGATTCAATGGCGTAAGTCCCGATGGACAAAAATGGGAGCATCCCAACAGTGGTGTCATTGTTCGTTCAAATCCTGACGGCAGCGACTTCGAAGTATTTTCCTACGGAAACAGAAATACGCACGAGTTTGCATTTGATGAATATGGTAATCTAATCAGTGAGGACAACGACGGCGACCATCCCGGTGAGAGTGAACGCATCGTTTACGTAGTGAACGGAGCAGACATTGGGTGGAGAACGAATTGGCAATTTGGAAAATACCGCGACCCCGACAACAATACATACAAAGTGTGGATGGATGAGAAAATGTATGTGCCTCGCTTCGAGGGACAGCCAGCGTATATTTTACCAACGATTAAGAACTTTGTAAATGGCCCTACCGGCTTCGTATACAATCCAGGTACAGCCTTGAGTGCTGAATACAAAAATTCCTTTTTCGTGGCAGAGTTTGTTGGCAACCCCACAAAATCCGGTATTCACTCTTTTAAATTAAAACCGAAAGGAGCATCATTCGAATTTGTGGAGTCGAAGTTAATGCTGGGAGGAGTATTGGCGACGGGCATCGACTTTGGTCCGGACGGTGCTTTGTATTTAGCCGATTGGATTCAAGGATGGGAAACAAAAGGTCATGGACGCATCTGGAAACTGGATGTCAGAGACCCCAATGTTGAAGAGCGCAAAATTACAAAGGCATTGTTAGAAGCTGATTTTTCTGCGGAGGACATTGAAAAGATAGGAGCGCATTTGAAAAATCCAGACATACGAGTGCGGCAGAAAGCACAATTTGAACTGGTGGCACGTGGAAGTAAGGGATTGGATGTGCTTACAAGCTATAGCTTACAGAGAGAAAACCAACTGGCGCGCGTCCATGCTATTTGGGGAATCAGTCAGTTTGCAAGAAAGGAGTTGAAGCATGCCCCACTATTGATTCCGTTGCTAACTGATGGTGACCCGGAAATTCGCGCGCAAGCCGCCAAATGGATTGGAGATGTTCGTTACAAAGAAGCGGGTGATATGTTGATTCCCCTGTTGAAAGATGAATTTAGCCGCGCACGTTTCTTTGCTGCCGAAGCGTTGGGCAGAACTGCTTATGCACCTGCGATCAATCCAATCATTGAATTGATTGAAAGCAATAATGATGTAGACGAATACATCCGTCATGCGGCAAGTTTAGCATTGGCGCGAATCGGTAAACCAGAACCTGTTATCGCACTTTCAACACATACTTCCAAAGCAGTCCGTATGGCTGCCGTATTGGCGTTAAGGCGTATGAAAGATCCAGGAGTAAAACTTTTTCTCAGCGACAAAGATGAATTTGTGGCGACCGAAGCGGCTCGTGCCATCAATGATGATCTCTCCATCATAGATGCATTGCCGGCATTGGGCAATGCTTTGAACGACCATCGTTTTGCCAACGAAGCATTTGTACGTAGAGCCATCAATGCCAACTTGCGTGTGGGGAGTGATGAAGGAATTCAAAACCTGCTCACCTATGCCTCACATGAAGCGAGCCCCGCAGCAATGCGGGCTGAAGCGATGGATGCCTTGAGTACGTGGGCCAAACCATCCGTGCTGGACCGGGTGGACGGAAGATATCGTGGAGTGATTAATCGTGATCTTGCAGGTGCCCAAAATAAATCATCCGATGTATTGATTCAATTATTGTCGAGCAAAGAAGCACTCGTGCGTGAACATGCGGCGAAAGCTGTAGGTAAATTGCAAATCAGTGCAGCGTCATCAGCATTAATGACCCGGCTAAAAATAGACCCAACACCATCTGTGAGAATAGCAGCGCTCCACGCGTTGGCAAGGCTCAGGGATAAAAGGATAGACGAAGCCATCAAGGTAGCGCTAGCAGATAAGGAAAAAAGCGTTCGCGTGATCGGCTTGGATTTATTAGCCACGATGGACATTCCGAAAGAACTGATGGTGAAGTTGCTGTCGGATGTCATCAATACTCGGACCACCGAAGAGAAACAAGCCGCCATCACCGTACTCGGAACCATCCCGCTTCAATATTCAGAAAAGATATTTGATCAGTTATTGTCAAAACTGGAAGCAAAACGACTTCCAGTAGAAGTGCAACTTGAATTGTCAGATGCTATTGACAGCACTCATTCACAATCATTAATTGACCGTTTTAAGAAATCGAGCATTCCCACCTCATCAGCTGATTCCTTGAAAGCTGCCTATGCAGGAAGCTTATTGGGTGGCGATCCCAAGAAAGGGGCGATGATTTTCTGGAACCATCAGACTGCTCAGTGCATCCGTTGTCACTCCTTTGACGATTATGGAGGCAGCGCAGGTCCTCGCATGAATGGTGTGGCGAATCGGTTGACGCATGAGCAAATTTTAGAATCAATGATTCAACCGAGCGTACGCATCGCGCCGAAATTTGGCATCGTTACATTCCAGATGAAAAGTAACGTTAACATTACCGGCATTCTCCAGGAAGAAAAACCTGATGGATTCGTTTTGAAAATTGGAAATAGCCCTGATACCACGATAAACAAGTCGGATGTATTGAAACGGATAGACGCACCATCGAGCATGCCGCCGATGAATTACCTCCTAACTAAAAAAGAGATACGCGATGTGGTAAGTTTTCTGGCTACGTTGAAGGAGGAAAAATAAAGTGGTAAATTCATTTCTTCCAATTCACTTTGTCCGATAGTACATACTGCGAGTTGGTGCCGATAGACATCACAAACCGGGTATGGAGCGCGCTTGTAGCGCGTTCCGGTGCGAACAAAATAAATACCCAATTATCCATACCCGCGGGTAGACAATCAAGCACCTTTTATTTAAATCCAGGAAAACCCCATCATTATTAATCTCACACTGGGCACGCGCTGCAAGCGTCGCGCCATAGTATTGTGGGCTGGACGCTACCGTCCGATTGTTCGGAGATTTGATTTTTTTATTTTTTCAGCAATATATTTCTTCAATTGTTCAAGTGTCATGTTCTGAGTCTCTTCGCTTATTTTATCGCGCGCGTCCCTCATCATTTTGACGGCATCAAATGTTTTTATTTTTTCCTTAGTCGCCATAATTCGCTAGCTTTTGAGGGATCCAACAGAAGTTCTGCTCATTTTTTCCAATTCACTTTGACAGATTTCACATCCTGCGAGTTGGTACCGATGGAAACCACAAACTCACCCTGCTCCCAATCGTACTTCAGGTCACTGTTATAGAACTTGAGGGATTCTTCGGTCACATTAAATGTAATTTCTTTATGCTCACCCGGTTTCAAAGCAACTTTCTGAAATCCTTTCAGCTCCCTGACAGGTCGTGAGATTGAAGCAACGGGATCACCAACGTACAACTGCACCGTTTCTTCTCCCTCATATTTTCCAGTATTCGTCACGGTAACTGAAGCGGTCAAAGCTTCACCTGAGGTCAACTCGGATTTACTCACTTTAATATCCGAATACTCAAAAGTGGTGTAGCTCAGGCCATAGCCAAAAGGGTACAGTGGATCATTGGATTCATCCAGGTAGTTGGACTTAAATTTCGTGTCGTCTTTACCGTTCCAGGGTCTGCCGGTATTGAGGTGATTGTAGTAAAGTGGAATCTGCCCCACTGAACGCGGAAAAGTGGCTGACAGTTTTCCGGATGGATTGACAGCGCCAAACAACACATCGGCTATTGCATTTCCTGCTTCGGTCCCCGGTGCCCACACATTCAGAATTGCATCCACGTTCGCATCTTCGTAGGTCAAGGTAAGCGGTCTGCCTGTGAAAAGTACCAATACAATTTTCTTACCGGTCTTCACCAGTGTTTTCAGAAGTTCCTTTTGACTTTCCGGAATATCGATGTTGGTACGACTGGAAGATTCGCCTGACATACTTTGCGACTCGCCAAGCACAGCCACGACCACGTCAGCCTTACGGGCAACTGACAATGCCTCGTTCAGCATCGCTTCCGGAGTACGCTCGTCGAGCGTCACATTGGGCTGACCAAAGAAATTAAGTCGTTTCATGAACTCTTTGTCGTTGGTGATATTCGCACCTTTCGCATAAAGAATGTTGGCCTCTTTGCCTATGGCTTCTTTTACACCTTTGAGCACAGGCACGGCCTTCTGCCATTCACCACCAATCACCCATGTTCCCAGCATGTCGCGTTGGTTGTCGGCCAGGGGACCGATGAATGCAATGGTGCCCTTCTTCTGCAGCGGCAAAACTTCACCCTTATTTTTCAGCAACACGAACGTATGGGCTGCAATCTCCCTCGCTGTCTTGCGTGTGTCTTCGTTCAACACTTCCTTAGCGGCCCTTTCCTCGCTCACATATCGATAAGGATCATCAAAGAGTCCGAGCTTATACTTGGCTTCCAGAATCCGCCGACAAGCCTGGTCAATCTCTTGCTGAGTCACTTTGCCTTCGTCCAGTGATTTCTTCAGAGTGGTGAGAAATCCTTCCCCCACCATGTCCATGTCAAGACCTGCTTTCATTGACATTGCCGAGACGGTCTGCAAATCGCCGACACCATGGTTCGTCATTTCATTCACGGAGGTGTAATCGGATACGACAAATCCATTAAACCCCCATTGACTTCGCAAGACGTCTGTCAGGAGCCAGCGGTTTCCGGTGGCTGGAATTCCATCCACCACATTAAATGAACTCATAATGCTGGCACTTCCTGCATTCACTGCAGCTTGATAGGGAGGCAAATAATAATTATACATGGCCACGTGACTCATATCGACTGTATTGTATTCACGGCCCGCTTCTGCGGCACCATACAAACCAAAGTGTTTGACACATGCCATGATGGTGTTATTCTTTGACAAGTCATCTCCTTGATATCCTTTTACCATGGCGGCAGCAATCTTAGAGCCCAGGTACGGATCTTCGCCATTGCCTTCAGAAATTCTGCCCCAGCGAGCATCGCGTGAAATATCTACCATGGGAGAAAATGTCCAGTTCAACCCTTCTGCCGATGCTTCAATGGCAGCAAGTCGCGCTGCCTTTTCAATCAGGCCAAGGTCCCACGAGGCAGACATTCCAAGCGGAATCGGGTAGATGGTTTTGTGACCATGTATCACATCCAGTCCAAAGAAGAGCGGGATTTTTAGCCGGGAGTCATTGACGGCGATCTCTTGTACCTTTCTCACTTTCTCAGCACCATAAACGCCAAATATTCCACCCACCTGCCCTTTCCTGATTTTGTCTTCTACGTCTGCGCTTACGACAATGCCCGTTACGCCTGATCCGGCCACGGGGAGGTTGAGTTGGCCAATCTTTTCTTCGATGGTCATTTTCGCCATGAGGTCATTGACAAACGAATCCATTTTGGAATTCTTGGATTCGCTGGTCGGCTTAGCACAGGATATCAAGAGTAATGCAAGAACAAAAAGGGTGATGCGATGGATCATAGTAATATTTTTAAGGAAAGTTAATAATTCTATTATGTATACTGAGTATGGAGCGCGCTTGTAGCGCGTTCCGGTGCGAATAAAATAAATAACCAATTATCCATACCCTCCTTTAGACAATCAAGCGCCTTTTATTAAAATTCAGAAAAACCCCATCATTATTAATCTCGCACGGGCACGCGCTGCAAGCGTCGCGCCATAGCATTATATGTACAGGGTATGGAGCGCGCTTGTGGCGCGTTCCGGTGCGAGCAAAATAAATAGCCAATTATCCATACTCTCTTTTAGACAATCAAGCACCTTTTATTAAAATCCAGGAAAACCCCATCATTATTAATCTCGCACCGGCACGCGCTGCAAGCGTCGCGCCATAGCATTATATGTACAGGGTATGGAGCGCGCTTGTAGCGCGTTCCGGTGCGAACAAAATAAATAACCCATTATCCATACACTCCCGTAAATAATCAAGCTCTTTTATATTCACATCCAGGTAATCGTCATCGTTATTAATTCGCACCGACACGCGCTTCAAGCGCCGCGCCATATATCCCCTTCAATTGCTCAGCTTATTTGCTTTGATGATGATCGGGCCATTGAAATTATTTTTGCGCAACAAATCCTGAAAGGCAGGCAATTCTTTTTCCAGAAGCTGATTGAATCTGTTCTGGCTCTCCTGCAATCTTTTTTGAAGTACCTGATGAACTTCCTTGTGCTGGTCGGCAGGCGCAAAGTCAGCTACCTCAACAACACCTCCCAGGTACTGAAGCTTTTCAACGACCTGTGCCGGCCAGCGGATACCCCCCTGACCTTGATTGGTGATTTTAAGTTGAATGAGATTGCCTTCTATTTCAATCAACTGTTGTTCCATCGCATCAATGGCTTTGGTCACCTCGGTATTCTTTTGATCTTCGGCAATGGATTTCAAATCTGCACCTTGCCTTCTGATCCACTCCAATTGATTGATGATCTCTGCCGCAGTGGACAAATCTTTTTTAACTTCGGATAACATGTTTGACTGAGCTATGATGTCGGCCTCCGTGCCATCTGAGTTTGGATCTCTCAAAACTTTCAATGGTTGCGTAAATTCCTTGTCGCCCGCCTTAAGCGTTACTGTATAACTTCCCGGGCGCACCAAAGGTGTAAGGCCCTTCCTTGATGATGGGGCAGGCATAGCACGTTTGTCGCTCATGTTGATCCATTCAGCATATAAAGGTTTGTTCCGCACAATGATGGCTGTAGACGGATCTTCCTTCAAATCCCACCAGACCCTGTTGATCCCAGCCTTGCCCAAGTGCTTCATTTTCCTAACCAAAACACTGTTAGCATCTTTAATGGTGATCGCCACGCTATCCTTCGCATCGGTGGAAAGCCAATAGTTGAGTGGGGTGCCGGGAGGAGGGTTGTCTCCATCCGATTGATCATCAAACATGGCGAAGGGACCTGTGATGGTGTTGAACCTGTACGCCTGGCGAGGAACAAACAGATGTGCCGCACTTGAGGTAATTTCATTTGTCATTTGTTGCAATGGGGTGATGTCATCCAGCACCCAAATACCCCGACCATAAGTTCCCACCACCAAGTCATTAAAGTTTTCCTGAATGGCAATCCAATACATCGGCGATGCAGGGAGGTTTGTCATCATCGACTGCCAGTGGAGTCCATCATCGAAGGAAACGTACAGCGCATTTTCCGTTCCAAGGTATAAGAGCCCTTGTCTTGTGGGGTCTTCACGGATGTTGCAGGTGTAGCTTAAATTGCTTTTAGGAATGCCGTCTGTGATCTTCACCCATGTCTTTCCAAAATCTTCTGTTTTGTAAACATGTGGTTCGAAGTTACCCACCTGATGAAAATCAACAGTCAAATAAGCTTTGCCGGCTTTCCATTTGGATGCTTCGATGTTTCTGACCGTACCCAGTGGTGGCAGGCCTTTGATATTCTTAGTCACATTCTCCCAATTGGTTCCGCCATCTTGAGTAAGCTGCACCAATCCATCATTTGTTCCTGCCCACAGCAGACCCTTTTGCACAGGCGACTCATCGAATGCATAGATCACACAACAATATTCAACGCCTATATTATCAGGTGTGAGTCCGCCGGATATATTTTGTTTGCTTTTATCGTTGGTAGTTAGATCCGGACTTGCCAACTGCCAGCTTTGCCCGCCATTGGTGGTCTTGTGTACGTTCTGACTGGTGACATAAATGGTATTGTGGTCATGTGGAGAAATCACCAACGGGAAGGTCCACTGAAACCTGTACTTCACATCTTTGGCAGGTGATCCAAAGGTTGCTTCAGGCCATACTTCAACCTGACGAAACTGACGGGTTTTCTCGTTGTACTTTACGACAATCCCACCGCCACCCCCTGAGCCTGAGGCGCTCGACCATATCACATTGGGGTTGACGGGGTCAGGAGTAGCAAACCCACTTTCTCCACCACCTACGTCATGCCATTCGCCACGAGGAATTCCTGAATCTAATATACCTTCTGCAAGAAACCGGCTGGGGCCTCTTGCCGAAGGGCCATCTTGACGGTTGGCATAAACATAATATGGTATGTTGTTGTCCACAGTAACGTGATACAGCTGCGCCACCGGAAGCTGAACTCTGAACCAGGTCTTTCCGCGATTTTGTGAAAATGAAACGCCACCATCTCCTGCCACTGCCTGTCTGTTTCCATTGGTTGGATCGATCCACATTTCATGATGGTCCCAGTTGGGTTGTGACTCGGCCCTTTGTGTTGTCTTCCCGCCATCTTTAGAATAACTGTAATCACTCGCCATGAAATAGATTTCATCCGGAT
>JAYVRH010000675.1:0-3414 GCA_043776495.1 Cyclobacteriaceae bacterium | reverse complement strand
ACATATTGTTTTAGGTGCATGCGTTGGAGAGGTCATAGGCGGTAAGAAATTGGGCAAGCAGGCAATGATTTTTGGGGCGGTAGCCCAATCCATTCCTGATATCGATTTTCTTGCAACGCTTTGGATGGATCCGGCTGAAGAGCTCCTGGCGCACAGGGGATTTACTCATTCGATTCTGTTTGTGGTATTGGCTGCGCCTTTTCTCGCGCTGGCCGCGAAACGATGGCTTACAGGTCATGGCACTTCTCTTGGACAATGGATATTCTTTTTTGGAATTCAGTTGGTGATCCATGATTTTCTCGATGCATTCAATGCGTACGGAACCGGGTGGTTTGAACCATTCAATCACAGCCGGATTTCTTTTCAGGCTTTGTATGTAGCCGATCCCTTTTTCTCAATCTGGCCAGCGTTGGCATGTGTGGCACTTCTTTACCTGAAGACAAACACTTCGAAACGCATAGTATGGCTTTTGATAGGTTTGCTGGGAAGTATTTTTTATCTGGGGTATGCAGTATCCAACAAGCTTGCCATTGATGCAGACGTGAAAGCTCGTTTGGCAGAACAGCACATATCTTACTACAAATTCTTAACGACCCCCACACCATTGAACACCTGGTTGTGGTGGGTTGTGGCAGAGGGGCCTCAAGGTTATTATGTGGGATTTCGTTCCCGTTTTGACAAACAAGGCCCTCTGGACCTGAATTATTTCCCTAAGAATGATTCATTATTGATTCCCGTGGATGTTCAGGTGCAAACCCAACATCTTAAAAGATTTTCACAGGGTTACTATACAGCAGAGAAGCGGGGCGATACGCTGGTCTTCAATGACCTCCGGTTTGGTCAGAACGGCTGGGATAACCCGAAGTCAAAATTTGTTTTTAATTTTTACCTCAGTCACCCGGATGATAACCGAATGGTCGTGCAACGGGGTCGGTTTGCTCAGTGGAATATGAAAAGAACTGAATCCTTCATTCGGAGGGTCGGAGGTAATTAATCCGATGTTGTTTGAAATAGAAGGTGAACATGAACAGAATCAACCGGCACAATTCAAATGCTGCCAGTTGAACGAGCGTGTTCAAGGGACCGGTGTGAGCCTTGGTTTTTTTTGAAATCCGGATACAGTCCTGTTGAATGATGAGATCAAGATTTGTCTGCACCTCCTCCGCAAAGGTTAAATCGGAAACATCGACGTTTAGTTCTACGCTGGCCTTTGCGCTGAGTTCGTTTAGATTGTAGGAGCCAACCGTCACCCACTGACTGTCGCAAACAGATATTTTTCCATGGAGGATGCTCTTTTGATATTCATAGATTTCTACTTTGTTTCTTAATAACCAGGGATAAAGGTAGCGTTCGGCCAGTTTCCCCAATATTACATCGGAGGGTCCCGCAAGAACGACTTTAACGACGACACCTCTTTGCAAAGCGATGCGCATTTGCTTTCGAAAATCGCGGCCGGGCATAAAATAGCTTGACATCAAAATAACTTCTGTCTTCGCATTGCGCAGCATATCGAGGTAGCTTCTGGAGATGTCTTTTTTCCCCCTCACCCAATCGTTCACACGAATCCTTACAAGGCATTCTGGAAATTTTTCGGTTTGAGCACCGGGAGGCAATGAAATTGGTTTGTATTTTCCTGAGAGGCGTCCGTGCAGCGCCCGTCGTGAACAAATGTCATGTAATTCATGGACCGCTTCTCCTTGAATATGAATGGCCCAATCCAGCCAGGCTACATGATCGGGGGAATCATTATAACGGTCGCTGATATTAATTCCACCCACAAGGCCATGCCGACCATCGACGACAAGCACTTTATGATGAAGCCTGCGGCCAAAATAGAAATACCGGCTTCGCAATAAGGGTTCAAACCAGCGGAAGTAAACTCCCGAGGTTCGCCACCGATCAAGGAAATCGTCAGAAAGACCTTGTGAGGCATACCCATCGAGCAATACATAAACTTTCACACCACGCGAGGCCGCCCGCGAAAGTGCTGCTGCGACGCGAGTTCCAGTGGGTCCCTCATCGAAGATGTACATCTGAAAGAAAATCAAATGTTGTGATCCTTCGATCAGACTTTCCAGCAAGTCAAAATACGATTTGCCGCCCTTGATGAGCGTTACTTCGTTATTGGTGGAGTAGTCAGTAATGGCTGGGGCATGTTGTGACATGATAAACCTTGAAGAAGGTCAAAAGTAAACACAAATCCACAAGTGTCATTTTAACCCCAGGTGACTCAAATGGTAGTAGTCTAAGAGCTTGCTGAAGCCCTCTGATTGACAAAAGCCAAAAAGAATTATAAGGGTTGGCCATAGCTCATTTCATTCTTTTTTTATTTTGAAACCGATGGGAGGACGATCCTTTACGGACGGATCAAGGAGTTCCTTTATGATCTTATAAATGGATGCAATGTCTTGATTGCTTCCCATTTGGTCTCTCTCGACCTTTTCGATTTTCTTTAACAGGTCACTATAACCAGCAATCATCTGCCTCATCTTCACGAACAAACGCATAATTTGGATATTGACAGCCACAGCTCGGTTGCTATTTAGCACGCTTGAGAGCATGGCTACGCCTTGTTCAGTGAAGGCATAAGGATGGTATTTTGAATACTTACCGCGGCCGTTCTCTAAGGTCACAAATTGTGACCTTAGAGAATCCCACTACGCGTTGGTTAATCGAAACATGAAATCGGAAGGAAATCTGTCAATGTTTCGCCTAACAGCCTGATTGAGGACCTTTGTTTCAACCTCATAAAGAGAAGCGAGGTCGAAATCAACCATCACTTTATGTTTGCGAATAACATAAATCCGGGAGAAAATAATTTCCTCAGCCCGTGCGATCTTGTAATTACGACTCATGGTCTTCTTAATCATTCAATTCAACCACAAAATCATATAAAGCGAGGAAAAAATCACGGAAATCAGATTAGGTTTTCCTGATGATTTTCAGGCACAAAAGTTTATTTAAACCAGTCGATCGTATTTAGAAGAATTGGACTTTAAAAAGTCTGTGTATCGGATTTGTTGGTTCAAAACTGAAATAATAGTGAACCTGAGGTGTTTTAATTTTTGATCTTCTGAGTTCTAAGGTCCTCCAAAAACTCTGATGAAGGCTCAACACCAGTAACAAGAAGCAGATCTCTTGCGTGGGTGCAAGCAACGTACAGAAGATGCCGCTCGGTATTGTAGACCTCTTCCAAATCTGAATCATCCGTTACGGTTTCTATTCTTTCTTGCAGAGGGATTACCTCATCATCACTGGCCATCACGACAACGGCCTTGAACTCCAGACCTTTTGCAAGATGCATCGTACAAATTGCCACTTGCCCACCTATTGCTTCAACCGATTCATCCAATACTCTATAAAGTGCATTGCTCCTTTTGACTGCTGAAACAGCGCGATCTAATTCATTCGGTG